>JBAZHO010000297.1:0-3127 GCA_041652375.1 Opitutales bacterium
TCATTGAAAGTAGGCGACAAAGCCCCGTTATTCACGTTGAAGACCAAGACCGGCGACGGTCTGAAGGACGTAAGCATCGCGTCGAATCTTGGGGAGAAGCAAACCGTGCTTCTCTTCTTCCCGCTCGCGTTCACGTCGGTCTGCACGCAGGAGCTGTGCAGCGTCAGCGCCGGGCTGGGCGATTATAGCGAACTGGCCGCCGCCGTTTACGGCATCAGCGTGGACAGCCCCTTCGCGCAGGAAGCCTTCGCAAAGGCCTCGAAGATCAAGTTCCCCCTGCTTTCGGACTTCAACAAGGAAGTCTCAGCTCTTTACGGCGTGCTCTTTCAGGAGCTTATCGGACTCAAAGGCGTGTCCAAGCGCTCCGCCTTCGTGATAGACTTCAACGGCTTCATCACCTACGTGGAAAGCAGCGACGATCCAACCAAGCTGCCGGACTTCGACAAGATCAAGGCTGTCTTGAGGTCATAGGCCGCCGGGCCATACAATTTGGGGCAAAGCAAAACGGGGCGATGCCCGTCGCGTTTAAAAGCGCGGCGGGCATCGTATTTTATAGCGGTTGCCAAAAGTCGGCAAATTTGAAGCCGCATGACGAACGCATGCCTCGCGGACGGCTCGGAGAGCCGTCCCTACCTTTAAGACGGTTATCGCATTGATATTCTTAATCCTAGGGTAGGGACGCCTCTCCGAGGCGTCCGCAGTGTGCGCATACGTCGGTCGGCCCGATTCATCGACGGATTGGATTTCTATTTCGGGAAACTTTTGGCAACTGCTCTATAGCGGTTGCCATGATACCGGAGCTCAGTCCCCGGTGTCGGCGGTCTCGCCTTCCTTCTGCTCGAGGGAAAGCCCCGCGTAGCCGAGCATGTGGCTTACGAAGCGCGGCAGGCGTATGTGCAGGCAGAGGGTTCCGGGCAGGTGCGGCACGTTCTCCAGTTCTTTCAGGCGGGTGAACGGAATCAGCAGCAGGAGTTGCGACACCACCAGAATGCCCAGATAGAGGAGGAACACGCCGCGCATCATCCCGGAGCTTCCGTCGGGGTTCTTCACGAAAAATCCCCACACTATGGGGGAGATGCCAGCGGCCATGCCGGTGACGGCGATGTTCAGCGCGAGGGCCAGCGGCTGTTCGTCCCGGGGGCAGACCTGCGGCAGATACTTCAGGTTCGGCGCGAACCAGAAGGCGTTGCACAGGCCCATCGTGAAATAGGCCAGCACGGCGAAGTGCAGCATCATGGGCACGCCCGCCACCAGCAACACCCAGTAGCAGCCCACCAGCGCGTAGCATGCCAGCGTGAAGGCGAAGAATGGGCGCACGCCCCAGCGGTCCAGCCGTTTGCTGACCCACAGCGCGCCCAGCAGCGTGCCCACGTACTGGAAGACGCTGTAAACGATGATCAGGGACTGGCCCAGCCCGGCCTCGGTCTTGAGGTAATAGGCGCTGAAGGGCGTGATGGGGCTTATGAGCAGCCACCAGAACGCGACCAGTCCCAGATAGTGCCTGTAAGCGGAGGGGCGCATGCACAGAGCCGGGACCTTGCGCGCTATGGACAGCAGGCTGGTCGGCGGGGGCTTCTCGAAGGAGGGCCAGAAGAACAGGGCCGCCGTGGAGCTTGCCGAGCCTGCCAGCGCGATGAGCAGGCTGAGCAGGAACGCGTGCAAGGGGGTCATGACCGCGAACAGAATGCTGACCGTGACCAGTATCATGATGCCCGAAAAGCTGCTCACGGTCTTGTCCATTGCGAAGTAGCGACCGCGCACATGGTGCGGGATGAAGGAGTACATCCAAGGCGCGGAGGCGGAGTTGCCCGCCGCCCTCATCAGGCAGAAATACCAAGCGCAGGCCACGAAGGCCGGGGCCATCCATTCCTGCGTGCCCTTGCGCGCCAGCCAGACGATCCACAGCAGCACCACAATGGCCAGAGAGCGAGCGGCCCAGCAGAAGATCATCTGCACCTTGTAGCCGAAGCGGGGAATGGCGGACGTGGCGATGACCTGCACGGGCAGGGCCAGATACACGGCGGCGTAGGCAAGGCCGATGGCGAAGGCGCTCGCGCCCAGCTTTTCGCCCAGCAGCACCATCGGCGTGCCCAGCACGATCATCCACGTCAGCGCGTTGGTGAAGCTGAACACGAGCGCCGGTCTGTAAGGGCGCAGGCTGGGTTGTGTCTGTTCGCTGCTCACGATGTGCTGGGGGATTATGGCAGTTGCCGGAATTGGGCCGATTTGAAGCCGCAGCACGTACGCATGCCCCCCGGCTTTACATTGGCAGACTTTTGGCAACCGCTATTGGCCGATTCATATAGCTATTTCCATAAGAAAACCGAAACCCCCAGAATTTTTATCCGCAGATAAGCAGGGATAAAACTCTTCTCTTTATTCTTTGATATTTCGGCGGGCTTTTGAGAATTGCTATACAGCGATGGCTTCGCGCCACTGGCGGATGCGCGCGGCCACCTGTCCGGGTCCGGGCATGCCCGGTTTCTCGCGCCCTGCCATTGCGCGGGACAGGTTGAACACCTCGCGCCAGTCCGGGCCGAAGGCCGGGTCTAGGGCGAACGCGTCGGCGTCGGGCAGCTTGTCCAGAGGCGTGGCCTTCTCTTCGGCCAGCGCCACCAGCGCGCCCACAAGGTGGTGCGCCTTGCGGAAGGGCACCCCGCGCAGAACGAGGTAGTCCGCAAGGTCCGTGGCCAGCAGGGCGGGGTCCGCAACGGCGGCTTCGCAGCGCACGCCGTCTAGGCAGGTTCCCGCCAGCGCGGCGGCCATCACCTGAAGGCAGGCGCGGGTCTGGCGCAGGGAGTCGAACACCGGAGGTTTGTCCTCCTGAAGGTCGCGGTTGTAGGTCATGGGCAGGCCCTTGACCATCGCGTAAAGGGTGTGCAGGTTGCCTTGAAGGCGGGCGCTCTTGCCGCGGATCAGCTCCATGCAGTCCGGGTTTTTCTTCTGCGGCATCATGCTGGAGCCGGTGGTGTAGGCGTCCGGCAGATCGGCGAAGCCGAACTCCGCGCTGTTCCAGAGTATCATGTCTTCGGCCACGCGGGACATGTGCACGCCGCACATGGCGCAGGCGTGCGCGAAGTCCAGATAGCAGTCCCGGTCGGCCACGGCGTCCATACTGTTGCCCGTG
>JBAZHO010000298.1:0-3113 GCA_041652375.1 Opitutales bacterium
GCCAAGCAGTTGGAGTAGTTCGGCGAGCTGCTTCAGGTCCGCCGAGCGCACCACCGCTCCGCCTCGCAGCGTCACTTCAAGAGGCGCTGGCGAATGGGGCGTGGCGGTGGACGAGGTCGTTGCCGTCGCCCGCAACGGGCGTTGCGCAACATCGGATTTGTTCGGCTCCGGCATCGGCAAAACCACCCCGGCTCCCTGCGGCAGGGTCTGAAGCCGCGCAGGCATCGCCTCGTGGTCGCAGGCCGATGACGGCGCGGCATTGCCAAGACACACCTCAGTGAAACGCGGGCTCGATTTCGCCTCCTCGCAGGATGGCGGCAATTCGGCCATTTCCAGCAGCCCCGCCTTCTGCTCCAAAACTGCCTCCGCCCCCCCCAACAGGCCCTCCTCCCGCCGCCGAGCCTGCCGCCAGCCGATCAGCGTGTAGTAGTTGATTCCGTTTTGCGCGGCAAAGGCCTTGAGCGGTAGGTAAGCGTCCGGTCTGCGGCCTATTGACTTCCTTTTGCTCTTTCTGGCCAGTTTTCTTTGGTTTACTTGGGATCTGCTGACGGGCCGATCTTTTCTGGCTGCCAGTTGGCTGGCGTCAGGGCATTCAGATCATTGCGGTTTGTCATTCGGGGCAGGCGGCTGAGCACGTCGCGCAGATACTCATACGGGTTCTTGCCGTGGCGCTGGCAGCTGACGACGATCGAGTAGATGATCGCGCTACGCTGGCCCGCGTCGGGCGCGCCGATGAAGAGCCAGTTCTTTTTGCCGATCGCCGAGGGGCGGATCGCGTTCTCTACGAGGTTGTTGTCGAGGCGGGTTTGACCGAAGGCGCAGTGGGTGACGAGCGGGCTCCACTGCGACAGCAGGTAGCCACACGCCTCGCCGAGTAGCGACTTGGGACGCGAGCGCCGACGCAGGGCCGTGGCCAGTTTTTTGAGCAAACTCAGGTGCCTTGCGAAGTCGCGCTCGCGCAGTTTCGTGCGCTCTTCGGGGGTGATGCCCTCGGCGTCCCACTGGCTTTCCTTTTCGTAGAGGTGCCCGATCAGGTGCAGGACGAGGCCCGCCTGACGCGGCGCTTCTTTTAGCGCCTCGTTAAACTTGCGCCGCGCGTGCGCCCAGCAGCCGACCCATACGACGCCTTCGTGAGTGGCCGCATGGCTCGCATACGCCTGATAGCCATCGCTTTGCAGGATGCCCTTAAAGCCGTCGACTAGGCTCGTCAGTTCGCCGTGGCGCCGCGTCAGCCGCCAGTCGAAGACCACGTCCGCACCCGGGCGACTGATGACCCAGAGCCAGCCTTGCGTCGTTTTGCCGTCCTTCAAGTCGGGGTCGTTGCAGTGAATCGGCGTTTCGTCCGCTTGCAAATAGTCGCCCGAGAGCAGCCCGCGGCGCATCTCTTTATAGATGGGCTCCAGCCACTGAGAGGCGATGTCCACCCAGTCGCACATCGTCTTGCGCGAGAGCGTCGCGCCCCAGCTTTCGCTCATCTTTTCCTGTCGGTAGAGCGGCAGGTGGTCGACGTATTTCGACATCACGATCCATGCCAGGAGCCCCGCCGAGGCGTAACCGCCTTCCACCGGGCGTTTGGGCGCCGGGGCCACGAGCGGCGCACGGTCGCGGTCCAGCCGGTGGCGGTATTTCGGCCTCACGATAAGGCGCTTAAAAAGGCGCGGCGGATGGATGTCCACTTCAAAGGTTTCTTCCTGCCCGATCTTTTCGTAAAGATCCGGATCGGCCTTAACTTCGGCGGGCTCGATCGTAACCGTTTCCTCGATCGGGAGCTTGGCAAAGTGTTCCGCAGGAACCTGTTTGACCGCAGGCTTGGGAGCGCGCCGTTCGTAGGCTATCTGCTGCGTCGCGGGCTCGACCGGGGCGGTCTTTTCATCGAGGCCAAGGCGCAGCTGCGCAGCATCTTGTGTCTCGCTTTTGCCACCGCCAAAGAGCTGCTTCTTAAACCACTCGATCTGCGCTGCAAGCCGGGCAAGTTCCTCCGCCTGAGCCGCCACCTCATCCCGCAGCTTCAGGCACTGGGCATAGACTTCTTCCACTGGTGGCATCGTGCATGATCATGCATATATAACATGCTTATGCAACGGTATTTATATAATATTACGCGTCATCTTTCTGCGATCCTTTTCGCCCGCCTCTACCCTTCATACCACGCCTTGCGGCACCCGTCTTTTAGGTCGATCCCGCAGAGCAGCATCGTCAGCGCCTCGGGCGCCAGATGCACCTTGTTGTTGCCAGTCGTCGCGCGCGGCCATGTAAAGCGGCCCTTTTCCAGGCGCTTGGCGAAGACCCACACGCCCGTTCCGTCCCAGTAGAGGAGCTTGATCCGGTTATGGTCGCGGTTAGTGAAGGCGAAGAGCGCACCGCCGAAGGGGTCTTCGCCGAGCTGATTTTGCGCCACGGTCCAGAGGCCGTTAAATTGCTTGCGCATATCCACCGGTTCGCAGGCCAGAAATATGCGGATGTTCGAGGGAATCGGCAGCATCGGGAAACGGAATGTGAAGGTGGGTTGTAAGCGTTGAGGGAGTGGATCGCGCGGCCTCGGCAGGTGCATCGGCTTCAGTTGCCAAGCAGTTGGAGAAGTTCGGCGAGCTGCTTCAGGTCCACCAAGCGCACCACCGCTCCGCCCCGAAGTGTCACTTCCAGAGGCGCTGAAGCTGGATTTCTTAGCGGGTTCGCTTCTTGGCGGGTCAGTGCCAGCGGTTCCGGTTCGCCGCGTAGGCACACTTCGGTGAATCGCTGACTTCCCTTCGCATCCTCAGCGGACGGCAGTATTTTGACCGCTTCCAGCAAGGTCGCCTTTGCCTCTCTGCCTATTGCCGCGCTCGGCAACAGGCCAGCATCACGTCGTTGAGCGTGCCGCCAGCCCGCCAGCGTGCTGTAGTTGATGCCGTGTAGCTCTGCAAAGGCTTTGAGCGTAAGCGGGCTGCCTTCCAGTTCCTCAAGAAGCCGTAAGCGTTCCTCAACACTGATGCATCGCCGCCTGTCGGCTTTTCGAATGTATTCGCTGCTCTGGCTCTCTTCTTCGTAGCTCTTCACTCAGCTACTTTACCAGATGAAGAAAAATGTAACAGTGGGTCGCGGGCCGGACGCTTACCGTTTATCTGCGGTTCCAT
>JBAZHO010000299.1:0-3095 GCA_041652375.1 Opitutales bacterium
GTCCCTACCCCTAAGACGTTGATGCACAATCTGTTGGTAGGGACGCCTCTCCGAGGCGTCCGCAGCGTGTGCATACGTCGGTTGTCCCGTTTCCTTGCCAGATTAGGTTTCTATTTGGGGAAACTTTTGGCAATCGCTATAATCAGCGGGCCGCCCTGCGTAATGCCGGACGGCCCTGCCGTGTATGAATGGATGCCGCGTTACCGGCGGCATGCCGTGGGTCCGCATATTTCGGCGGATTTTGTAAGCCATAACTGCAAGGCCCGCCACGGTATTCGCGGCGGGCCTTGTGAAAGATAAAATGCGGGCGTCGAACAATCGCTTACTTGCGGCGTCGCCATGCCATAAGGGCCAGCGCACCAAAGCCTAACAGGCCAGCAGCATGTGCAGGCTCCGGGACGGTCTGTAAAACGGCAACCCGTCCGGCCCAATTGTTGTCAACGGTGTTGAATCCGGCCAGAAGTTCGAGCTTTAGATCGTCCTCGGGTATAAAATTGCCGTAGAGGGTGATACTGCCGCTGATGTCCATGTTGGCTTTGATTTCAAAGATGAAGTCAAGGTACACGCTGTCGGAGAAAATATCGGGTGAGTCCATCACGTAGGGTGGGATTGGGGCCACACCGTTGATCTTGATGGTGTTACCGTTTACGCTCGGAAATCCCGTGTACCAATCGGTATGAGTTCCGATGTTGACCAGCCAGTCTTGATTGATGCCAATGACGGACTTATCATTACCGGAAACGTCTTCATCGAAGTATCCGCTGAAAGATAGCGTCATGCGCTTCGTCAACCCGGACACGAGCGTGTATTCTTCCAGATTCATGACGATTGCGGCCTGCGAGATGGCGGGAGCAAACGCTGATGCGGCCAGTAATGCGATAATAGTAAGACGGGAGATCATGCGCCGAAAATCACATTAATGATAATATACGTCAAGCATCACGTATGGAATTATTGGCTAGATAATATATCAGATTGCCTGTCAGGGGAATAGGGGCTGTACATGTCGATAAACAGGATGGGAATTGCCGCCGGAATAACGCCGTTGGTGGGCATAGGGCAACATCAAGCGGCCTACATGCGTGATGCAGGGCGTCGAAAAATCGCTTGCTTGCGGCGGCTTCGCCTTAGTAATCCTCGGCCTCGCCGTAGCCTACGGGGAAGAGAGCGTCCAGACGCGCCTTGACCGTGGCGTCGATCTTCGCAGCCGCATCCAGCGCAAGCAGGTTGCTCTTGAGCTGCGGCGGTCTGGTCGCGCCGAGGATGACGCTGCTTACGCGCGGGTTCTTCAGGCACCAGCCGATGGCCAGCGCGGACTGCGGAACACCCAGTTCGGCAGCGATTTCGCCAAGCTCCACAAGTTTGGCGCAGGTGCGCTTCCACGCCTCGCCGTTCATGTCGCTGCGCAGCCACTTCTCCCTGTCCAGACGGCTGCCCGTGGGTATGCCGTCGTTGTATTTGCCCGTCAGCAGGCCGGAAGCCAGCGGGCTCCATGTAGTCGTGCCGATGCCGGGCTTGTCGTAAACAGGGGCGTATTCCTCCTCGAAGCGGCGGCGGCGCAGCAGGTTGTACTGCGGCTGCTCCATCGTAGGTCCTATGAGGCGGTAATCGCGCGCGAAACTGTCCGCTCGCGCGATCTGCTCCGCGCTCCATTCAGAAGTGCCCCAGTAAAGCACCTTGCCCTGACGGATCAGATCGTTCATGGCCCAGACCGTCTCCTCGACGGGAGTCTTCGGGTCCGGACGGTGGCAGTAATAAAGGTCCAGATAGTCCACCTTCAGGCGCTTGAGCGCCGCATGACAGGCCTCGACGACGTGCTTGCGGGACAGGCCGACCTGATTCGGCCCCTTGCCGTCGGCACCGAAGAACACCTTGCTGGACACGAGGTAGGAATCTCGCTGCCAGCCCGTATGTTGCAGAATGTCTCCCATGACTTCCTCCGCCATGCCGGAGGCGTAGCCCTCGGCGTTGTCGAAGAAGTTCACGCCTGCGTCGTACGCGATGCGCATCAACTCCTCGTTTGTGTTGATCAGGTTGCGGTCCCCGAAGGTAAGCCATGCGCCGAACGAGAGCGCGCTTACCTGAAGGCCGGACTTTCCAAGATTGCGGTATTCCATGTCCATGTTTGAAAGAATATCATTCGAGTGCCGTCAGCTCAAGCCGACCGGGGGTTTGAGTCGCGGCGCAGCGACGATATTTCCCCGACTGCGGCAGTCCGGCAATATGAAGTCTTGTCCGCCGCCGCTGTCCGGCCCTAGATTCGCTTGCCCGATGCCCGCCTCCCGGTGGGCGGACGGCACATATACGGGACGACGATGAGAATAGGCGGCTTGCAGAAAACTTCGCTGATTGACTTTCCGGGCAGGGTTGCGGCTGTGGTGTTCACGCAGGGCTGCAACATGCGCTGCCCGTACTGTCACAACCCCTCGCTGGTGCTGCCGGGCAAATTTGAAGAACCGCTGGATGAGGCCGCGCTGTTTGAGTTTCTCGAACGGCGCAAGGGGCGGCTGGACGGCGTGGTGATAAGCGGCGGCGAACCCACCGTGCACCGCGACCTGCCCGACTTCATCCGCCGCGTGCGCGCACTGGGCTTTGACGTGAAGCTGGACACCAACGGCAGCAACCCCGCCATGCTGGCCGCGATGCTGGCCGTGGACCTGCTGGACTACGTGGCGATGGACCTCAAGGGGGACCCCGGGCGTTACGCGGACTTCTGCGGCGCGGCCATACCGGAGGCTTCGATACGGGCATCCGTGGACATGATAATACACAGCGGCGTGGACCACGAGTTCCGCACCACGGCAGTGCCCGGAATGCACACGCTGGAGGGGCTCAAGGCGCTGGCAGACCTTGTGCAAGGCGCGGACCGCTACGCCGTGCAGGTGTTCAGACCCGGCACATGCCTGAACCCGGACTACTGCGCCCTTGCCCCATACGACATGAGCGAAGTGTCTGCCGCCAAGGCGTATTTTCAGGCCCGCGTGAAGGTGTTCGAGCTGAGGGGCGCGCCGGAAGGCATGTAGCAGCCCCCACCCCGCCCAAGCCGATCCGACCGGATTGACGATATGTAACCGAGCCTCACCCGCTGCGTGGGG
>JBAZHO010000300.1:0-3058 GCA_041652375.1 Opitutales bacterium
GAACCGCTGACGTCCACGAGGAACACGAGGTTGCTGGCGGGGCGAGTGGCCCAGGGGATTTCAAAGCCCTTCAGGCCGATGCGCACGATCTGGTGCGTGGGTTCCCAGGGCGCGACAGTCGCCTCGATATGCGCCGCGAAAGGAGCATTCTTGTCCGTTGGCGGCGCGTAGTCGTAGTCGAAGTAGTTGACCATTTCCTCGATACGCACGGCCCCGGCGGGCACGCGCTGGCCGTTGTCCAGCAAGCGGCGGACGTTGGTATAAGAGGCCGTGTCCACGTCGATGGAAAAGGTGCTCAGAGGCTCGACCTTGGGCGAGGCAAAGACGTTCTCGATGATGCTGTCGTAGGCCTCGCGGGAAGGCACGTTGGTATCACCCCACAGTTCCTCGATGGCATCCCCCACTCCAGCGCACACATCCACCGTGTCCTCACGAACCACATAACGGACCTTGCCCTTAACAGTCTTGCGCGTCGCCATAGTGACTGATGATGCATCCTGGGACAGCGCACTCTGAGTTGCGTCAACATTGGCACGCTGACGCACGGGAGAAGACCGGACTGCGCCTCCGAAGTCGGTAGTGTCAGTTCTCAGCCGCGTACCAGCCAAGGTGCTTGTAGCAGTATATCCAATGTTCTGATTCGCCGTGACCTCGAACGGAGATAGATAAACTATGTCTTCTTCTGAAGCTGTCGAAGAAGCAACCTGAACCTCCCGTGTAGTGCGCGCGCTGTTCGATGTGGCAACAGTATTCCGACTGCCGGTCTGTCTCGCCACAAGGCCCGGCATTGACATTGCAAGTCTGGGCGCTGGAGGAGGCGGGAGGGTCTGGCTTGCAACGGCTGCCGCCTGATGTGAGACATTGCCAACGGTTCCGCCAACTTCGGCATCCGGCACAAAAGAAAGTAGTTCTTCGCTTGATCCGGCTCCCAAATCCTTCAAAAACTGCTCGTTGACAACCTGAACCGTAGCGGCTCCATCTTTAATATCTGTCCCAACGTCTGTTCCGGCCAAAGGAGTCTGGACCGCAACATTACCGTCAGGCGGCGGAGCCACATCGAGGTCCGCAATTTCGACCTTCGTATTCGATGCGACCACGGCATCAGCAACAGTCGCATTTCCCGCATCTGCAATCTGCGATGCGTCAGCAACGGCGACAACGGATGCACCTGCGTCAGGTTCATTATTCTGCGCGGAGAGGACTGCCGGGGTCGCACCGACGGACGGCTTTGTCGCATCGGGAGTTGGACCGTTACGCAGAGCGGGCAGCATCAAAGCCACCACGATGCTTGCGGCCAGAGCGCCGGAAATCGGCCAGTAAACAGAGGGCCGCAGAAGCGGGAACTTCACGATCTTCGTCCCCTTCCCCACTACCGGCGCGGGCTGGGCGGACTCGGCTGAATACGCCTTGCCCAGCGCCGCGCCCATGTTGCGGATGCGCTCGAATTCGGCCTTCAGGGCCGGGTTGGCCTCGATCTCGGCCATAAGCGCGGCGTCCTCCAGCTCGCCAAGAGCCATCGCCGTCAGACGCGCGTCGTCGGGCGTCAGGGGCGTGTTCGCCGCCTCGTTATTGGAATTGTCGTTATTAGAATTGTTGTCTGAAAAGTCTTTCATCGTTCTTCCCTCTTAGTTTGCGATGAGGTCTGTGTGCAGGCGGACGCGCTCGCGTAGAGTGCGCATCGCCATGTGGATGAGAACGCCCACGGCATTTGCCGTGCGGTCGGTAACGTCGCCGATCTCGGCATAGCTGAGGCCGCCCTGAAACTTCAGGCGCAGGACCTCGCGCTGTGCGGGCGGCAGGAATTCAATCTGCGCGAAAAGGACGCGCGAAGCGTCCTCGTTTTCGGCCACCGTGACGGGAGCCGCATCGTGGCTCACAGCCTCGTGCTCGTTAGTCTGTTCGATCATGCGTCCCTTTCGGCGCAAAAAGTCGATCACCTGACGACGGCAGACAAGGAACAACCAAGCCGGAATCTTCGGCTCAACCTCGCCGCGTTTGCTGCGGTAGAAGCGGAGCCAAGTGCTTTGGACGGCGTCGTTCGCCAGATCCCAGTCCCGGCAAAGGCTGTATGCGTAACGTCGAAGCGGCTGATCGTGAAGGCCGGCCATCTCTGTGGTCCAGCCCGGAAAGTCGCTGACAGGTGCGTCGGACATCTGCGTATCTTTGTGTGGGGTATTGTGTGTTGCAGCGTAGGAACGACCCCCAATCGGGCCTGTTCGACGGGTTAACGCACGAGCACGAGGAATTATTAGCAGAATAATACAAAATATCCCCCGCCGAAACGGAAATAACCCGCACTGAACAACAAGGCCAAGAAAGATTTAACGCAGAGAAAAGTCTGTCCGCAGATTACACGGATTGGAAGAATCGCGGAGAAGAATTTTTATCCGCAGATATATGGCGGTTGCCAAAAGTCGGCCAATTTGAAGCCGCAGGACGAACGCATGCCTCCGCGGACGGCTCGGAGAGCCGTCCCTACCCATAAGACGTTGATGCGCAATCTGTTGGTAGGGACGCCTCTCCGAGGCGTCCGCAACGTGTGCATACGTCGGTTGTCCCGTTTCCTTGCCAGATTAGGTTTCTATTTTGGGAAACTTTTGGCAATCGCTATAACAAATGCCCAAAGAAACCCCAAATGGAGGAACCGCCGATAAACCCGTTACCCGAATCATGGAATCCTGATTCGTTCCCGGGCGGCATTTTCCCGCCGGTGGCTTACATCATCCCCCGGTCCGCATTCTTTCAAGACGCGCCCTACTCTTGCGGCTTGCCGTTGCCGTTCTCGTGGCGGTACTGGATGACGCTTACTTTTTCCAGCGTCACGAGGCCGCCGCCCATGATCTGGTCCAGAACGGGGAGGAACTGTTTGATTTTGGCCTCTTCGTCCACGATTTCGATGATGATGGGCAGGTCGGCGGAGAGGCGGAGTATCTTGGCCGTATGCAGGCGGCTGGCCGCGCCGAAGCCCATCGGGCCGCGCAGAACCGTGGCCCCGGCCAATCCCGCCTCTCTCGCCTTGAGGACTATGGCTTCGTAAAGGGGGTGGGATTCAAAGCGG
>JBAZHO010000301.1:0-3054 GCA_041652375.1 Opitutales bacterium
CGGTCAGCACGATATGGTCCGCTTCGATGCTCTGAAGGCGCAGCACGGTGTCGCAGTCCAGCACACTGCCCGGAGCGTACGCCTGCGCCTCAAGGCTGCCGGGTATGAAGAGGAGTATCTTGCCGCGTCCAGCACCGCGAATCTGGATGGACTGGACAAATTCCGCTATCTTCGGGTCAGGAGCGGACGGCACTGACGGGGCTTCCGCAAGCGCGACAGGGGCTGCGGTCTCAGGCGCGGGGGCGGCTGCTATGACAGAAGCTGCGGGCGCGGGGGCGGCTGCGGGTGCTGGCTGCAAGGCCTGTTCAAGCTCCGGCGGCAGGGCCACGGCCTTGTCCACGCCTTGCGCGATTGTCTGTATCAGCGGGACGTTATCCGGCGGCAGATGCACCTGATCCGCCTCCGGCTGCTCGATTGCCGACTCCGAAGCCGGGGAGGCTGCGGCCTTGACAGGCGCGGGCGACGCGGCGACGGGGGTCTCGGGTGCGGGGGCGTTCCCGTCGGCCTGCCCCATGTTGTAGGCCGCGATGGCTCCCCAAACCGCCAGCGACAGGAGCAGCAGGATGACGCCCATAATCGTGATGGCCTGCGCCAGAAGGCGGGATGTCGGCGGGGCGGAACGGACCGGCTCCGTGGCGGGGCTGCCGACGGCTCCGGCGGGCCGGGAGGCGGCCTGCGCCTTTTTCAGTGCGTCGTTGATGAGGCTCACAGTTCGGATTCCTTTCTGGCGCGGCGCACGTCCCACCACGTGACGCCGTCGGCGCTGCGCGCGAAGGCGGAAAGCAGCGCCTTGTCGCAAAGTTTGTTTATGTTGCGGGGTATGCCCTTGCTGGCGCGGAAAATTGACGCGAAGGCGCGGGGACTGAAAGAGGGGCGGCCTCCGTTCCCGGCCAGACTGATGCGGTGGCGGATGTAGGCCGTCGTTTCGAGCGCGTCCAGAGGCTTGAGGTCGTAGAAAACCTGCACACGCTGTCGGAGCTGGCGCAGGCGGTCCTGCCGCAGGAGGTCCTGCAGCTCCGGCTGACCGATCAGGATTATCTGAAGCAGCTTCTGCGTGTCGGTCTCAAGGTTCGAGAGCAGGCGCAGATGTTCGATCGTCTCGAAGGACAGGTTCTGGGACTCGTCGATGATGAGCACCACGTCTCGCCCCTTCTGCACGCGGTCCAGAAGCAGGCGGTTGAGCATGTCCGTCATCTCCACTCGGGTGCGCCCGGTCTTCTTCTCGCCAAGCTCGGTCAGAATGGCCTTGAGAAGCTGCGTCTCGCTCAGGCGGGGGTTCAGGATCAGGGCCGTGTCGTAACGCGCCGGGTCAAGTTCCGCCAGAAGGCGGCGGCAAAGCGTCGTTTTCCCGCAGCCGACTTCGCCCGTGAGCACGATGAAGCCCTTCTTCTGTTCCACACCGTAGCGAAGGTGCTGGAGCGCCTCCATGTGGGTCGGGCTCAGGTACAGGAATCGAGGGTCGGGAGTGATGCTGAAGGGGAACTCCCTGAATCCGAAGTATTCTAGATACATGCCGACGTTCTTCCTTGTATTTCAACTGTTTATCAGAGTCCGGCCCTCTTGGCAGCCATAAAAAACATGTGAACTTTCCGCCCTGCGCCGGAGGCCCGAAAAGCGCCGTGCGAAGAGTGCGCCGGAAGTGGATTCTATTCGAATTTTTGCTTCCCCTCGGCGCTGGATGAGCTTATGTTTCATGCGGATTCCCTCCCATGTTCAGGTTCTTCGCAAAAGGTCTCGTATTTCTTCTCAGCGCGGTGCTGCTTCTGGTAATCGCAGTCATGGGAACCTCCCTGCTGCGCACCTACCACGAATACAGCGCCTTCAAGCACAAGGAGCTTGAGCTGACGACGCTGCTGGAGACAAGACAGGCGGAATTGCGCGACAGGCAGGAATACCTGCGCATGGTTCTGGACGACCCGGAATTCATCGACCGCGTGGTGCGCGAAAAGCTGGGCTTCACCAAGCCCAACGAGAAGGTTTACCGCTTCGGGAAATAGCCGCATGCGCCGCTTCTTCCGTGTCGCCGCTCCCCTGCTGCTCCTGTGCCTTGCGCAAAACGCCGCCGCGACGGTGTACAACATCCTGTCGGACGGCGGCATATTCACGCAGTTCGGAAGCTCCGCGAGCGCGACGACCTCGTATTACGATCTGGTCAACTCCTTTGCGGGCAGCAACGGCTACCCTGCGCTGACGGCGGACTTCTCCGGCGACAAGAGCCTGACCCTGAACTTCAGCGGACCCGAAGGCGTGACTTTCAACGTCGAACCGCACGCCGGGCACGACACTTTCTTTTTGGTCGAATTCTGGATCGGCGACGAGCACACGGGCACTTCGCTTGACGGCTTGGTTTCGTCGATTTCTTTCGACAACGCAAGCGGCGAGGTCCCGACAATCTTCGACGACCCGACGACGAACCTCTGGTATTCGGACGATACTTTCTACGTCTCCTGCAAGGCCACGCTGACGGAAAGTTTCTCCTTCACCGGCTTCAGTGTCACGTTCACCGTCCCCGGCGGCTACAACGCCGCGCTGGACGCCGCGAGCCTGTCCGGCTTCATCGGCGTGTATGAAGAGGGCTATGCGAGCGACCCCGGAGACATCCGCCTGCTGACCGCCGTGCCGGAACCGGACTCGACATCCGCCCTGATCGGGTCCGCCGCGCTCGCGGGGCTGCTCCTGTTCCGCAAACGCAAAGCCGCGACCCGCGCCTGACCTGCCGGAGCCGCGTCCGTTCCTTCGCGGTTGATTCCCCCGGCGATTGTCTCCATATTCCGCCCCCATGCTCAAAGGCGCATTATTCGACTGGGACGGCGTGATCGTGGACTCCTCCGCCGCGCACAAGCAAAGCTGGGAAGCTCTGGCGCGTGCCGAGGGCCTGCCCCTCGAAGACGACCATTTCGCAAAATCCTTCGGGCGCACGAACGCGGTCATAATCCCGGACGTCTATCGCTGGACGAAGGACCCGGCACAAATCGCCCGCCTGAGCCTGCGTAAGGAGGAGATGTACCGCGCGATCATATCCCGCTGGAGCGCGGAGCGGCTCGTTCTGCCCGG
>JBAZHO010000302.1:0-3051 GCA_041652375.1 Opitutales bacterium
GTTTCCGAGGTTCTTGGCGTGCAGCTTGCGCAAGGCGCGTATCAGAGGCTCCGGGTCGTTCAACATGGCCTTGCGGGCGAAGGCGTCAGCCTGATACTCATGCTTGCGGGAGAACATGGCGTTGACGGGCGTGAACCAGAATCCGGCCAGTCCGGCAAGCATGCTGAACAGGAGCAGAACCGGGGCCAGACGCTGCGGGTCGTAGGAAAAACCGAACGCCGAGACGAACCACGGACTCTGCGCCAGCCAGCCTATCAGCGCGAACGCCGCCAGAGTCATCGCCCCGGCCACGACGAGGATTTTCGGTATGTGTCCCAGCTTGTAGTGCCCTATCTCATGCGCCAGCACGCCCTCAAGCTCCTCGGGTTCAAGCTGTTCCACGAGCGTGTCGAAGAGCACGACCCGGCGTGTCTTGCCGATGCCGGAGAAGAACGCGTTCGAATGCCCGGAGCGGCGCGAGCCGTCCATCACGAGTATGGTTCTGGCATGGAAGCCCGTGCGCTGCGCGAGGCTCATGAGGCGCTCGCGCAACTCGCCCTCCGGCAGCGGCGTGAACTTGTTGAACAGCGGCATTATGAACATCGGGTAAAGGACCATCAGCATGAGCTGGAACAGGAACATGCACACAAAGGCCCAGAACCACCAGAACGGCACGCGGACAAGCACCAGAACCAGACAAAACAGAGGATACATCAGCAGGACGCCGAGCAGGATGCCCTTCAGCTTGTCCGTGGCCCAGAGCTTATGCGTGCTCTTGTTGAAGCCGAACTTTTCCTCGATGTGGAAGGTGCTCCACCAGTCCGTCAGCCAGTCCGGGATGTCGAGAATCTGACCGATCACGACCAGTATCATGGCCTGCGCCGCGACCGACTGGCCGATCAACGCATCGAGGCCCCTGTACATGTAAGGCAGCACCCCGCTGAAAAGGAAGAACGCCAGAACCGCGCTCTCGTAGATCATTTCGAGCGAGGAAAAGCGGCTGTGGACCAAGGTGTACCGGATGCTTCGAGCATATGTCTCATCATCGACAAAGCCCTCCATGCCGTCCGGAACCGCCCCGGCGTGACTGTTCGCGTATGAGCGGTTCATGGCGTCGAGCGCCAGAGACACGACTGCGCGGGCAAGTATCAGCGCGGCTATGAAATAGCAGAATGCGTTAATCTCCATCGCGCTCATGGCAAGGCAAGCGAAGCCCAGCGTCAAGAACGGCGGCTGAATTCGCGTCGCATTCTGCGCGCCGCGCAGAAAATTCGCGCCGGGGATTGCGGCCAAAGTTCCCTTGGGCCGAAGCGGATGACCTGCAAGGCCTCCCGCATGGCGGCGGCGCGTTCATCTGTCCCGCCGACGGACACCGGGAAAGCCGCGAGAAGGCGTCCGGCCTTCCTCCTGACGGGATCGGCCACGATCCGCAAGCCGCCCTGCCCCGCGCCGCGCCTTGCGTTGAGCCGGATGACCCAGCGCCGGACAAGTATCCATAACAAAATAATCAGCAGCAGGTTGCGCATCAAGGCCAGATACCTTGAAAGACGGATCGGGTTTTCCAGCGCCATGCGGACCTGCCTCAGATTGTCCCCCAGAAAACCAAGCAGGGCATTGCGCAGGCGCAGCGACAGCGAGCGGGTATAATTCGCAAGGCGCATCTGCTGCTCGCTGTCGAAGTGGATGACGTGGCGGTACCACAGGACGCGCAGGGAATCCACATACGCCGCGAAGCCCGTGTCCTGCGCGGCGGTCCAGCCCCCGGAGCTAGCCGCGCCGCCGCCCGGCGTCGGGTCGGTCCTGAACCACAGCGTCTGGTCAAACACCTCCACCCACGCGTGCGCGTTGCTGTTGCGCACGGTCAGGTAGCCCTCGTAACTGTTGAGGTCCGCCCCGGCGAATCCCGTGACCATTCTGGACGGGTAGCCTGCGGAACGCATGAGCATGATTTCCGCCCCGGCGAACAGCTCGCAGTGCCCCGGCTCGCGCGAGGTCATCCAGCGGATCAGCGGGTCCGACGCGCCCGGACTGAGGCTGGACTCCATCGAATAGGAATGCCTTTCGGCCAGCCAAGCTTCCGCCGCGGCAGCGAACGCGCGCGGGTCCCGTTTTGTCAGCCCCCTGCTGCGGGCGATCTCCCGCACCGCCTGCTTGAGATACTCCCGGTCCTGCGCAGGAGCCGGCAGGGCAAGCGTCGTGAACGGGTAACGGATTTGTCTATGGTCTGCGATCAGGTTGTTGCGGGACGAAGAGCTTTGCAGCTTTACGTCGTTCAGTTGCTGGTCGGCGTTCATCGCCGGAGAGATCCCTGTGATCTGTGCCCCCTTTACCTGATACGGCAGCAAGCTGCCTCCCAACTCGTCTGTGGACACCGTCAAAGTGTTCAGGTTGATGCTGATTTTGATGATGTTGCTGAAGCGCAGCCGGGCATAGGCGTCCGGGGTCGGCAGGTAGCGGCTCGTCCCTCCTTCGAGGTAGAAGGTCCACGTCTGCGCGTCGCCGGGCATGTCTGCGCGGACTCTCAGTTCCCGGTCGTTGAAACTGCGCAGGCTCGTCTTGGCCGATGCGGACACCCGGAACCCTTCTCCGGTGTACTCGTCCAGAATGGCCATGCGCCAGTATGGAATCCCCTCGAAGTCCGTTCCGGCGGGTACGTCCACCCGCAAGGCCACCGAGTCGTCTTTCGCAATGTCGGTCACTTCGCCGAAGCGGATGTTGTCCGTGAATCCGGTCAGCATGTGCCTTGCCGGGGCCTTGAGGAACGGCAGGGCGCGGTCCAGCCGGAAGCGCGGCATCGACACGAAGATCATCCCCGCGAGCAAGAGCAGGCATACGTAGGTGGCGCTCCAGAAAAACAGCAGGCGCGGGTTGATCAGCCTGAACGCCGAGGAGAGGAAGGCGCGGCGCGAAAATCCGGGGCCGAACAGCGCCCCGCCGCCCTGCGTCTCGGCGTGCTCGGTAACGATGACCAGTATGAGCAGAGCCAGCGCCAGCGGAACGAACAGAATAAGCTGCGGCACGAAAACCACGGACAGGGATAGAACCCCGGAGATGATCAGCATGAACAGCGAT
>JBAZHO010000303.1:0-3046 GCA_041652375.1 Opitutales bacterium
TGCACGCGCACGGCGCGCATATGAGCGGCTTCGAATCCCTCGTGGAATCCGTCAAAGGCGCGTTCATCGGCACGGCCATCATCTACTGGATCATGATACTGGCGGAAACCATCCTGCGGCGGCCCGCGATGGGCGAAGGCGACGTGAAACTCATGGGTGCCATCGGAGCCTTCTGCGGCTGGCAAGGCGCGGTGTTCGCCCTGTTCGGCGGCGCGGTGCTAGGAACCGTTGCCATGCTCTCGCTCGTGGCGGCGCGCCTGCTGCTGGGCAAAGGCCTGCAATCCGGCATCCCCGAACACGTAGCCAAAGCCGAAACGCCCGAAACCACCGCCGCGCCGGGACACGCGCTCGCGGGCGAAGACGACGTGCCGGAAGGCGCAGTCCCCTTCGGACCCGCCCTGTCAGCCGGGGCGCTGTGCTACCTGCTCCTAGCGCAGGACTACGTGACCGCCTACTTCGACCGCATCTGCTGGCTCTTCCTGAACCAGCACTAAGAGCGGAAGAAGACCGGAAGTTATCCGCAGATTACACGGATTTCCACAGATTATAAAAAATCGAACTCTCTGTTTCTTAATATAGCGATTGCCAAAAGTTTCCCAAAATAGAAACCTAATCTGGCAAGGAAACGGGACAACCTACGTATGCACACGCTCCGGACGCCTCGGTGAGGCACGCGTTCGTCCTGCGGCTTCAAATTGGCCGACTTATGGCAATCGCTATAATCTGCGTAAATCCCTGCTTATCTGCGGATAAAATTCTTCTCTTTTTTCTTTGTTATTTCGGCGGACTTTTCAAAAACGCCATAACCGCGTGCGTCCGCGTCGCTTGACGGGACCTGTCGCGGTGCGCGATTTCCGTTTTATCGCCGCCGGGGCGCAATAATTCGTGCGCCGCCTACTTCATGTTTGACGGGAACGGACTATATTGACTGCACGCAAGGCGCTTGTCCAAACCGCCTTAATTCGTCCTCAAACCGAAGGGCCGATCATTATCATGAAGAATGAACCCCGCCGCACCATGACCACTTCCGGTGGCAACCCGATCGCGGACAATCAGAATTCCATCACCGCCGGGCCGCGAGGCCCCCTGCTCATGCAGGATTACCAGCTTCTGGAAAAACTGGCGCACCAGAACCGCGAACGCATCCCGGAACGCACGGTGCATGCCAAAGGCTCCGGCGCACACGGCACCTTGACGATCACCCACGACATCACGCAGTGGACCAAGGCGGAGATATTCTCCAAAGTGGGCACGCAGACCAAGGTCCTGCACAGGATGTCCACCGTGGCAGGCGAACGCGGCGCTGCCGACGCGGAGCGGGACGTGCGCGGCTTCGCGCTGAAATTTTACACCGAACAGGGCAACTGGGACCTCGTGGGCAACAACACGCCCGTGTTTTTCGTGCGCGACGCAATGAAGTTCCCGGACTTCATCCATACGCAAAAACGGCACCCGCGCACCAATATGCGCAGCAATACGGCCATGTGGGACTTCTGGTCCCTCAGCCCGGAGAGCCTGCATCAGGTGACGATCCTCATGTCCGACCGAGGGCTGCCGAAGAGCTTCCGCTTCATGAACGGCTACGGAAGCCACACATACAGCTTTATCAACGCCAAGAACGAGCGCTTCTGGGTGAAGTTCCACTTCAAGACCGTGCAGGGCATCAAGTGGATGACAAACGCGGAGGCCGCCGCAGTCGTCGCCAAGGACCGCGAGAGCTTCCAGCGCGATCTCTACGAATCCATAGAGAAGGGAGACTTCCCGCGCTGGAAAATGCAGGTGCAGATCATGCCCGAAATCGAGGCCGAAACCTACCACATCAACCCCTTCGACCTGACCAAAGTCTGGCCGCACGCCGACTATCCGGTGCACGACGTGGGCATTCTGGAACTGAACAAGAACCCGGACGACTACTTCGCGGAGATCGAGCAGGCCGCCTTCAGCCCGTCCAACATCGTGCCCGGCATCGGCTTCTCGCCCGACAAAATGCTTCAGGCACGCGTGTTCTCCTACGGGGACGCGCACCGCTACCGGCTCGGCACGCACTACGAGATGCTCCCGGTGAACCGCCCCGTGTCAAAGGTGGACACCTCCTATAACCGGGACGGCTCCATGCGCTTCGACGCCCCCAAGGGCACGGACGCGTATTACGAACCGAACAGCTTCAACGGACCCGTGGAAGACCCGGCCTTCCGCGAGCCGCCGCTGAAGATCTCCGCCGATGCGGACCGCTACAAGCAGCCCATCACGGACGACGACTTCAAGCAGCCCGGCGACCTGTTCAGGCTCATGACCCCCGACTCGAAAAAGCGCCTCTTCAGCAACGTGGCCGAGGCGATGGACGGCGTGCCAAGGCACATCGTGGACCGGCAGCTAGCACTGTTCCGCCGCGCCGACCCGGCCTACGCCGACGGCGCAGCAGCCGCGCTCGGCATAGCGTAGAGCCGCGAGAAACTTCACCGCGTCCGGTCGCCCCGCATGGTGGCCGGACGCGCGTTCGCGCAAGCCCCAAGCCCATAACCCGGACCCGGATTTTCAACAATGGACCAGCCCGTTCAGACCAGCCCGCAGGAGGAACGCCGCTACGCCGAACTGCAACTGATGGCCCTCGACTACGCCCGCGCCGGAGACGCGCCCGCGCTGGACGCCATGCTCGCCGCCGGGCTGCCAGCGAACCTCTGCGACGAAAAGGGCAACACGCTGCTGATGCTCGCGGCCATGTTCGGCAACGAAGGCGTGTATAAACTGCTGGCAAGTCGCGGCGGCGCCCCGGCGAAAAACCGAGTCTTCGGCATCCCCTCCTGCTTGGTACTGGGCATAAGTTCCCGGATAAGAAAACTGCTCCGGCGCATCCCAGCCCGCCGTTCCCCCGGAAAGCCTCTGTGACCGCCAGACCCCCTTACAACGCCAGCGCGTCCCGTATCTTGCGGGCTTCCTCGTCGGTAAATTTCGTTCCACGACGTAACTTCGACGCCAGCGTGTAACGGTTCAACCCCGCCCGACGCGCCAAAGCCGCCGTGTTCAGCACGGGCGCAAATTCTCACGC
>JBAZHO010000304.1:0-3042 GCA_041652375.1 Opitutales bacterium
AAAATGCCTCCGCGCCCGCCAGTGCAGCAGACAGGGGCCGCCCCTCCCTCAGCGCGGCTTCCAGCGAAAGCGCCGCCGCGCGTTCCCGCTTGCCGCGCTGCTGGGCCGCCACCAGACGCAGCGCCCTGTCGATGGGCACGCTACCCGCGAGCAGCGGCGCGAGGTCGCCCAAGAGCCGCGCCGCGCCACGCTTGGGGGACAGGCAGACCGGGGCTGTGTAATCTCGCGCGGCAGGCATCGCGGCAATTGATAATCACAGGCGCGACGCGGTGCAAGCCGCGACGTCAACGGACTGGAAATGCCCATTGCTGATATTCTTCCAGCATAATCACGCATATGCAGAAGATGTTGGTTTACATTCTATCTTCACGCAGGCGCTTAGGTTGGCAGCGCGATTGACCGAACATACATACCACGCGGCGTCCCGCTGGACGCCGTGGCCCGACACTTCGTCCTACCCTTTATTATGTCTTATTACTCGCGTCTTCCCGCCCTGCTCGTCCTCATCGCGGTCTTTCCGTCCGCTTCCAGCCTCAAGGCCGAATGGAATCTCGGCTTCCGCACTGGGGCGGAAACATCCAAGTCCATCGACGAGGGGCTGATGGAATGGCCGCCGATCATCTTCGTCGAAACTTCCGGCGGCGCACCGCAAAGCGAATCCTCCGAAGGGTTGTTGTGGCAGAATTCTGTGCATAGCAGCAGTTCCACTTTCGCGTCGGTTGATATCGAATGGTCCAAGGCGATCACCCCGCGGTTCAACGCGGGCGCGGGAGCGAGTCTCGAATACGCGAGATCGCATACTGTTTACGACCTGACGCTTTGCATGCTTTTCATTTCTGACGAGGCCATTCCCCTCTTAAGCCAGTCTCTTGAATGCGAATCCAGCGAGTATTCGCCGGAGCTTTTCGCCCATGTCGAATACCGCATTTACAAGGGCTTGAAGCTGAGCGCGGCTGTCGGTCTGGGCAGAACATACATGTCCTACAACGACTACGACTTCATCCTCAAACCGATTTACGACCCCTTAGGCCTTGACTACACAGGCATGGGCACCAGCAGCAACAACTCCGTTTCCGTCATCAGGACGAGGCTGGACCTTGGGCTGGAATACGCGTTGAACGAACGCTGGTCGCTGAACGCGGGTTACGAACAAATCTTGCTGGGCGACTATGCGTTGACGACCAGAGTGTTCGACGTTGAGGAGCCGGGCGCATACGAGCAGTTCGGCCTCCCGATCAAAGGCACCCGTTCCCAGCGCGTGTATTTCGGCGCGAGTTTCCGGTTCTGACGACTGCGTTTTCATTTGGCCTAAACGGCCCGCTCGACAACTCTCCTGCCTACATCCGCGAGGCTTGCGAGGCGTCTCTGAAGCGGCTGGGCATCGGTTTTGTGCCTTACAGCCCGCTTGGCAGGGGCTTCCTTACCGGTGCGATCACGGAGGCCACGCAGTTTGAGGAGGGCGACTTTCGCAACTATCTGGCCCGCTTCAGCGGCCACCACGCAGCGATGAACCATGAGCGCCTGAAGATCATCGAGACCATTGCGACGCCCAAACACTGCAGCATGGCACAAGTCGCACTCGCCTGGGTACTGGCCAACTCGAATGGGGGCGTCCCGATTCCCGGCACCAAACGCATCAAGTATCTGGAAGAAAACGTGGCGGCTGAAAGCATCGAACTGACCAGTTCCGAACTGGCCCTGCTGGACGAAGCATTCCCGACAGGTGCTGACTACGGGCCTCGCTACCCTGCCGGGGGCATGAGAGGCATCGGCGAATAAGCCTCCTACTGCGGCGGGGCCGGGGCCTTGGGGATTACCAGTTCCATGCCCACTTTCAGGTCGTGCGGGTTTTTTAGCTGTTTGCTGTTGGCTTCGAAGATTTCCTTCCAGCGTGCCGTCGTGCCGTACACTTTCTGGCTGATCTTGCTCAGAGTGTCGCCGGACTCGACCGTGTAAGTGGCCTCGCCGTTGCCTTGCGCCGTGCGGGGCTGGACAACTTGCGGGACGAAGGAGATCGGGGTCTGCCTGTCCGTCTGGGAGGAGGTGGTGTAGGTGGCGCTGGATGCCGGGCGCGAGCGGGCTTTTTCGAGATCGGCGCGGAGCTGGGCCGCGCCACGGCGCAGTTCCTCGTTCTCCGCGCGGACTTTCTTGAGTTGGTCCAGCAGGTCCAGCCTGTCGATTTGTTCGCCGAAGGGGTCGCCGGGCAGGGAGCGCGCGAAGTCTTTCTTCGCGGTCTCGATGAGCTGCTGCACTTGTCTGGACATTTCGGAGTCCGGGCGCAGCTCCAGATACTTGCGGAAGTGATATATGGCGGAGATCGGATCTTTGACGTGATCCATGTATATGCGCCCTAGTTCGAGGTGGCTTTCAGCGGCGTCGCGGCGGCTGTCCACCACGTTCTCGAACGCCAGAAGGGCCTCGTCGAGCCGGTTCTCGCGCATCAGGCTTTCGCCCCGGCGGAAGCTGGGTTCGTCTTGTTCGCTCAGGGCGTAGCCGTCTCCCCGCCCGCAGCCCGACATCAGCCCTAGCACGAGCAGCCCCGCCATCGCAAATCCGGTAAATACAGTTCTGAGCATCATTTTACGTCCAAGTCAGAGCGCCGAACCACTAATTGCTTTAACAAAACTAGACACTGACGTACAAGACAGCAAGGCCAACGTGGAAAAGCCCGGCGGGTCAAGGGCCGCCTTTCCCCGCCCGTAACCCCAACAAGAGAGCGCATTTTTCAAGATGTTACCCGACGACGCCACCCTGCTGGCCAAGGCCCGCAACTGCCTCGAACTGGAAGCCGACGCCATCCGCACGACCGCTGGCGTGCTGGGCGAGGGCTTCACGCGCAGTATTCACGCGATTGCCGAAACCATCACGGGGGGCCGGAAGCTCGTTTTTTCGGGCATCGGCAAGAACGTTCCGATCTGCCAGAAGCTGGCGGGCACTTTCAACAGCACCGGCGTGCCTTCGATTTTTCTGGACCCCGTGCAGGCTCTGCATGGCGATCTGGGGCTTTGTCAGGAGGGCGATCTGGCGTTTCTTTTCAGCAAT
>JBAZHO010000305.1:0-2985 GCA_041652375.1 Opitutales bacterium
CGGAAAGTGTCCCCCGCGCCCAGCGTGCTCTTCGCGTCCACGCGCAGGGGCTTCATGCGGGCCGGGGCCGAACCTTTGCGCCCGTACATTATATCGTTTGATCCAAACGTAAATATAACAAGCCCGCTGGCCCGACTGGCATACAACTCGAACAGTCCGTCAATGTTCGCTTCAGGATACTTGTCGCGTATGTATTCGCCGGATATCACGACTGCCGCTGCATTCTTGCACATGAAGCTGTCCGGCGCGCAGTCCAGCGTCACGTACGGCACGCCGTGCTTCACGCAAAACTCCGCCGTCAGCTCCGATTCGCGGTAGAAAAACGGATCGAGGCCCACGATGCTAGCGGAGGCGATAGCCGCCTCGTCCGGGACGGACCAGCGACGCCCGCCGGAGAAAAACGCGGCGAAACGACCGAACACCGTGCGGCTGTTTCCGGCCACAATAACCAGATCCTCGACCCCGTCGCAGCCGTCGTCGCATTCCATGCCGGAACAGTCCACGCCGATGCCCTCGTAGAAAGCCCTGACCGGACCGCGCGTGCGCCGCCCCAGAAAAGGCCCGTCCAGCTTCACGCCGTACCCGAAAGCGTTCAACACCGTGGCGGAGTTCCCGGCCTCGCCGCCGGGCAGGGAATGGGTCTGGTCAATTTCGCCATAAGTATCGGTAACTGGAAAGTTTCCGACAAGACGGTGAATCGTGGACAGCACGACCATTCCGAACAAGTACACTTCGTGACATCGGACGATACCGTCTTTGTTCATAAGGTCCATGTATGGCGTTGAAGGTTAGTCGCTCCGGCTTATGCCTTGCCTGTATGGAACAACAAACGGCATGACGCCGGATTGCGCAATTGGCATATTGGGCGAAAAGACCGATTCACGGGCATTTAATGCATAAAATAATGTATATGTCTTTCAATCTCCTCCCTCCTCGTTCATTTTTCAGTTGCCCCATGAAAACCCCAGCCGATCGGAAGCCTGTCGCGCGCGCAGTGGAGAATTTCGAGGAGCTGCTGCGTCAGTATTCCGGCAAACGCAACGCCGCGCTGCCTTCGGAAAACGAGCTTTCAAGACGCTGGGAACTGAGCGGTTCAGCCGTCAACAGGGCGGCGCACAAGCTGATTTCCTCCGGCAGGCTAAGGCGCGAAGGCTACAAGCTCTATGCCGTGGCAGCCGAGGGTGCCAGCCCGTCCGGTTCGCGCATATACGTGATCACGCACAAGATGGACCGCATGCCGGGCATCGTGGAAGAAGCCGCGCAAAAAGGCGTGGAAGTGAAGGAATGCTACTACGTGGGCCGCGACGCCATGCGCCACCACCTCCAGCAGGCCATTGCGGAACGCGTTGACGGCGTGGTGTTCCGCCAGAGCGACGCGGGCTGGGAATGGGACCGCGAAGTGGCGGAAATGGACCGCATGAACATCCCCTGCATCGTGGCGGAAGAAGCCCCCAAAGGCATCAGCATGGTGGCCGAGGACTGGCGCAACGCGACGGCGCAACTGGTGGAACTGCTCGTCAGGATGGGCCACGTCAACATCGTGTGCGTCGGCTCGCTGCGCCGCAAGATGCGCTCCGACGTCATATGCACCGCGTTCGAGGAAACCTGCATGGGTGCCGGTCTGAACGAGACTGCGAAGCAAGTCCACATGCTGACCTCGCACACACGGCAAGGCATACGCAGTTCCATCCAGAAAATACGCGCCCGGCATCCCGCCGCGACGGCCCTGATATGGTTCGACGTGGACCACCTGCGCAACCTGCTGCTGGCGCTGCACGAAGAACGCATTACGATACCCCAAGACATGTCCCTGACCCTCGTGGGGGACACGCTGGACGCGCGCGCGAACCACCCGCCCATAACAAGCGCCGCCTTCGACACCCGCACGCACGCCCACCTCACGCTCGATCTGCTCTGCAAACAAATCGCCACCGTGCGCCAGTGGGGCCGCATCCTCCAGCGCCAGCGCGTCAAGATCGAAGCCAACATACGCATGGGCGGCTCCATACTCGCGCTGGACGCCGCCCCGCCCACCGACCACCCAAGCCAGCCCGCGCAAACGCTGAACATATGGCCGCAGGAACGCTCGGCGCGCCTGCGGGCCGTCGAACAGACATGGCAGGGATCGCACAAACTGGCCCTCGAAGCTAGGCCGGAGAACTACCAATCCCTCGACCTGCGCAACGTCGTGAACCGCTCCCTGCACCGCCCGCACGGCTGGCTGGGCCACCTTCCCCTGAAGAACCTGCCCCCGGGGCGCAAGCGCATCCACGGCGTGGACTTCGACCTGATAGACGAACGCGCCAACGACGGCAAAGCCGTGCTCGTGATGCAGTCCAGCCGCGGCGGCCAACCCGGACGCAGCCCCCTGCCCAGCAAGATCAGCCTGCCCGTCAACCGCAAAGTCCGCGCCGTTTACTTCCTGCACGGATGCGGCTTCGTGTCGGACCCCACCCCCTTCGCCTGGTACGACTTCATGCAAAGCGGCAGACGCGTCAGCACCGTGGCCCTAGTGCCAAGAGGCATAGCCGCGCCCGACGACCCGACGGCGCAGGCGGCAAACATACAAGACTGGTGGGCGGACTTCACCCAATTCGACGCGAAACACGTCCGTCACCTAGTGCTGGCCGAAAACGGGGACCCCTACGACTACGAACGCTACCTATACACCTACGAGTGGGAGAACCCGGAACCGGACAAACCGCTGCTAAACATACACATCCGCTCCAACCCCGAAGAACCAGCAACGTTGGGCCTGCTAGCCGTGACGCTTCTGGAGTGAGAAAGAAATCAGTTTCCAGCGAAAGCGCGGAATGGGCGAACAAGTAGCGTTTTCCAAAAGTCCGCCAAAATTGCAGACGACAAGTTTATCCGCAGATTACGCGGATTACATGGATTGGAAGAATCGCGGAGAAGAATTCTTATAGCGGTTGCCATAAGCAGGCTAATCTGAAGCCGCAGGACGAACGCATGCCTACCCGGACG
>JBAZHO010000306.1:0-2980 GCA_041652375.1 Opitutales bacterium
CGATTTTGCCGACAGTCTGGAACATGCCGTGGGTTCCCCAGTTGTTCGAAACCAGTTTGCCGTCCACATACAGGCGCGAACCGTCGTCGCTGATCGTGCCGAGGCAGTAATCCGCCGTGAGGGGCGGAGTGAAGGTTCCGGTCCAGCGCACGGAGAAGTTGTCCACTCCCACTTCCTGCGCGGGTCCGCCCTTGTTCCATTCAAAACTGATGTCCTTGTCCACGCGCACCAGCGCGGGCTCGCCCTCGAACTTCATGTTCGCAAAATACTCGCCTCGCAGGCCGGTCTGCCCGTCGGGGCTGCGAAGATACGCGGACGGGAAAGGCTCCGTGTCCGCCGGGTTCAGGTCCACGCCCTCGGCGGCCAGTATCGTCACGTCGTCGCCCAGCAGTTTGCGCAGGCCCTCAAGGGGACTCACCGTCGTCCAAGGGTTGACGAGCGCGCTGCCGCCGCCGCCGCTTCGCGCATACAGCGCGTTCGGCCCGATCAGGGCGATTGTCAAATGCTTGCCGCGCTCCAGCGGCAGCAGACCGTCGTTCTTGAGCAGGGTGATGCTCTCTTCCGCCATCGTCCGCGCCAGCGCCCGGTGCGCGTCGCTCTCTATGACGGACTGGTCCGGCGCGGGAACCGGGTTGTCGAACAGGCCCATCGCAAACCTCACGCGCAGATGCCTGCGTATCTTGTCGTCGATCACGGACTCGGACACCCTGCCGTCGGCGACGGCCTCAAGCAGACGGGCACCGAACCAGACGCCGTCGGGCATTTCGATGTCCAGCCCCGCGTTCGCCGTCCCCTCCGTGCTGTAAGTGGAGGTCCAGTCGGACACCACCAGCCCCTTGAAGCCCCAGTCGTTCTTGAGGACGTCCGTCAGCAAGTGGGCGTTCTCGCTGGCATGCGTCCCGTTGACCAGATTGTAGGACGACATGAGCATCCACACGCCGCCGTCCTTCACGCCGTATTCAAAGGGCAGCAGATGCACCTCGCGCAAGGCGCGTTCGCTCACGATGGAATCCACGGACCTGCGCTCCCACTCCTGATCGTTCGTCGCGTAGTGCTTGATCGTGGCGATGACGCCCTTTTCCTGCACGCCGCGGATGAAGTCCACGTCCATCATGGCAGAAAGGAAGGGATCCTCGCCGAAGCTCTCGAAGTTGCGTCCGCCGAGCGGATACCGCTGCACGCCCACGCAAGGCCCGAGTATGCAGTTGCGGCCCTTGGCCAAGGTCTCTTCAGCCAGCGCGTTGCCGTACTGGCGGACCAGCGCCGTATCCCAGCCCGCCGCCATGTTGACGGAGACCGGAAACGCCGTGGCCTGCCCTAGCCGCACGCCCACCGGCCCGTCGGTCATGTATATCATGGGGACGCCAAGACGCTCCACGCCCGGAGAGTTGAAGCCCGTCTCGTCTCCGCTGAGCATCGCAACCTTTTCCTCCAAGGTCATTTGCGAAAGAAGACTGTCAATTTTGGGGCAGTCCGTCGCGGCGCGGGCCACTTGGGCAAGCAGAAGCGACGAAAGAAGAGCACCGTAAGCACGTAGTTTCATTGGGTGTACCGTCCGCCGGGGTAGCGGGCACATTGGGGGTTATTTGAGTGACGCTGAAACGGGCAAACCGCTTCGCGCCTGAAAATGACTTGCGATCCGTTAGAGCGATTGCCAAAAGAAAACCGAAATAGAACCCAGAATTTTATCCGCAGATAAGCAGGGATAAAAAATGGATTGGAAAATCAGAACTTTTTCTTCTCCAGTAATCTGCGTAAATCCCTGCTTATCTGCGGATAAAATTCTTCTCTTTTTTCTTTGTTATTTCGGCGGACTTTTGAAAAACGCTATAGGTTTTTATTTCGGGACACTTTTGGCAACCGCTATAATATACTACTCTCGCGGGAGCGTTCTTGAAATGATCAAAACAGATTAATGCATATACTCTGGCATAGAGTGACTTCAGGGGCGGAACGCGCCTACGAGTGGTTTCGATCAATATGTGGACATTCTGAGCGCTGTAGGCGCGACATGAGATAGCCCGGGGTAAGTGCGTAGCACGCAACCCCGGGTAATGATTATAAAAAACGGAACAAGCGCTGAAGGCGCGGCATAAACTGGCAATCATGCCGCGCCTACAGCGCTTGGATGTGTTGTGGACGCATACCCCGGGTTCCGCTTCGCTCCACCCGGGGCTCTCTCATGGTGCGCTTTCAGCGCTTCCACAAAGTGTCCACAAATCAATGTGAACTACTATAATCAAACACTGCCTAAAGATCGGCTTCTTCAAGCCAGCGAAACTGGAGGATGCGGAACTTTCGCCCGTTCGCCGCTGCGTCGCCGCCCACGGGTTCGGGCAGGCGCTGCACCACGGCCTCGGCCCACGCCTTCGCGCCGCTGGCGGAATCCTCCCCGAAAAAGCGGACGCGGAAAGTGTCGGAGCGCGTGAAAATCATGGGCGATAGGGCGCAGAGCAGCAGGCCCTGATCGACGTGCGCCGTCGCGCCTGCGGGAATGGCGTCATCGGTCCAGGAGCGCCTGTTCAGCGCGGGAACAGCGTCGATGGCTTCCTGTAAGAGGCCGCTCTGCGCCAGTTCGGAAAGCGAATGGAAGGGACGGCCCCGCGCCTTGATCCGCGCCGCAATCTGAGCCGCCAGATCGTCGATGGACGCCCCGATGTCCCGCATGCCGACAAGAAATGCGGGGTGCCGCCGGTCCTCAAGGGGCGGATGGTCCATGCAGTCGTACGTGGCAGTGCCCCCGGACAGAACGGCGGCTGCAGACTCCGCCGTCGGCGGGCTTGCGGCGCTCCATGGCAGAGAAAACAGGGGTGCGGAGAGGTCAGCAACACCCGCGCTCTTGCCCGGAACTGCCGCCGACCAGCCCGGAAAGGCAAGCGAGCGCAGCAGGGCCTTCCACGCGACGGCGGACGCCGTGTTCACGTTGAAACCGCCCTCAAGCAGCAGATTGGCGGCGTCGCCCGGAGCGCGGGAGACGGAA
>JBAZHO010000307.1:0-2954 GCA_041652375.1 Opitutales bacterium
ATATAGAGAACCATTATTGAATGTGACGGGGCACTAAAACCACCGGCATGTTTATATACTACTGCTGTCCCATTTACCAATGTAAGCCCCCTGTGAACCCACCTTCCGTGGTAAGGGCGGAAATGCGATTCTCCTGACAGTGCGTTTGGATGGACCGAGCGCGCGGAAGATAGGAGGATCGGCGATGGGACGAGACGCAAAGAAGGAAAAGTTCTGGCGCGGTAAAATGGCCGCATACGAGAAGAATGGACTGACCGTGCGGGAGTTCTGCGGGCGGGAGGGACTGCGGGAAGTGCAGTTCTACTACTGGCGCCGGGAACTGAAGGAAGCGAACAAGCAGGCAGGATTCGTGGAGTTGGTCAGTTCCGGCGGCATGAATGTTGGATCGGGAGTAAGCATTCGGGTTGATGATCGGTTGAGTGTCGCCGTGGAGCGTGGATTCGACGAAGCGACATTGAAGGCGACCCTGGCCTGCGTGTGCGCGAGGGGCTGCGCGAGATGATACCGGTGACCGGCAGCGCCCGGATGTTCCTGTTCCGCGGGTCGGCGGATATGCGGAAGGGGTTCGAGGGGCTTTCCGGGATGGTCGAGGAGCACTTCAGCGAGAACCTGTTTACCGGGGCACTGTTCATATTTCTGAACCGGCGGCAGGATCGTGTGAAGATTCTATACTGGGACCGTGACGGTCTGGCGTTGTGGCACAAGCGACTGGAACGCGGGAAGTTTCAGATGCCGGCGGACAAGGACGGGGCGTCGGTGGAACTGACGACGGCGGAACTTGCGATGCTGCTGGAGGGGATAACGCCCCTGCGGATGAACCGGCGCTACCGGCTGGGCGAGGCGGTGGCGGCGAGCGGTTGAGGTTGGGAAAAAGGGGATAAAGATTTTCGCATTTTTTTGTTGCAATTTATAAGCTATAGGCCTATAGCTTATCACATGAATGCCAAATCGACTCGGGAACTGGAAGCGCAACGCGCGGTTTTACTGCGGCAACTCCGGCGGGCCGGACCGGCGATCGAAGGGTCGCCAGCCATGGTGCCGCGCAAGTGCGGCAGCGCCACATGCGAATGCGCGCATGGGGTTGTCAAGCATCACGCGATGATCCTGTGCAAGAAGGTCGCCGGCCGGAGCGTGGCGACCTACGTGCCGAAGGAGATGTGGAAACAGGTTAGGGAGTGGAATCAGGAACACAAGCGCCTCAAGAAGGTGCTCAAAGAAATGTCCGCGCTCAACGAACAGATCATCCGGCGGCATGTGCAAGACAAACGCCAGGAGCAGGCCGTGCGTAGGTCGTTGAGCGTCCTGCCGCGTCAGGAGGGGCCAAGCATCCCATGACCCTGGCGCAGGCCATAACGGAGTTGAAGTTCAAGGACGAACAGATCACTGAACTGGTTCACCAGAACGAGGAGCAGAACCGGCAGATAGAGGCACTGCGCCAGCAGATCGAACTGTTCCAGCGGCGGCTGTACGGTCCGCGGAGCGAGAAGTATCATCCGGATCAGCTCTTTCTGGACAGTGTACTCCAGGCAAGCCAGGGAGCGGCGCCGGCCGAACCGGAAGCCACGATCCCAGTCGAGGCCAGCGTGAGACGGAAGGCCCGGCCGCACGGACGCCTGGCGATTCCCGACTGCATTGAACGCGTGGAAGAAGTTTTGGATTTGCCCGACGATCGGAAGGTGGATCCGAGAACGGGTCAGGGGCTGGTGAAGATTCGCGATGAGGTTTCCGAAAAGCTCGCTTGGAAACCGGGGCAATGGTTCGTGCGGCGGTTCATTCGTCCGGTATATGCGCATCCGGATCGGCTGAGCGACGAGGCGAGTATCTATGTGCAGCCGATGCCGGATTCGCCGGTGGAGAAGTGCAAGGCGGACAACAGCGTGCTGGCGCTGGTCGCGGTGAAGAAGTATGTGGATCATCTGCCGCTGTACCGGCAAAGGGAGATATTTCTGCGCGAAGGCATTGACGTGGCGCCCTCGACGCTGAATGCGTGGGCCATAGAACCGATTCTGGCCTGCGAACGGTTGTACGAGGCGTTCAAAACGGACATGCTGAGTCGGCCGGTCATCTTTACCGACGATACGCCGGTGGACATGTTGCAGGAAGGCTTGGGCCGGACGAAAGAGGCGCGGATGTGGGTTTACGTGGGAGGCTGCGGACCGCCGCACCGGTTCTTTGATTTCACCGAAGACCGCCGCAAGGAACGGCCCGGCTTGATTATGGCGAAGTATGCCGGGTTTGTGCATGCTGACGCATATTCGGGATACGACCATCTTTTTGAGAACTCCGCGGGCATTGTCGAAGTCGGGTGCTGGGCCCATGCCAGACGGAAATGGGATGAGGCGCTTCGTTCCGCACGCAAGCCATGCACGGAAATGTTGTTACGCATCCGCGCGTTGTACAAGGTCGAGGCCCGCCTTAAGGGTGAGAAGCCCCTGTTGCGTCTGGCGGTTCGTCGGGCGGAGTCACTGCCCTTGCTTGACAAGTTCTACGAGCGGCTGACGGAAATCAGCGCGGAGCGCGTCATATTGCCTTCGTCTCTTCTTGCCAAAGCCATCGGCTACGCGGTCAACCAGCGCGAGGCGCTCTACCGCTTCACCACCGACGGCCGTTTGGAAATCGACAACAACTGCGCGGAGAATGCCATCCGTCCGCTCGCGCTTGGACGAAAGAACTTCCTCTTTGTGGGCAGTCCCCGCGGCGGCAAAGCATGCGCCATCGCGCTCACTCTCCTGCAAAGCGCCAAGGCCGTCGGCATCAACCCCTACGAATACTTGCTCGACATCTACAACCGAATCATGAGCCATTCGGTCAACCGCCTGCACGAACTCCTACCGGCCGCCTGGAAGATGTCCCGCTGCTGATGCCCACACTCGCCTCACCCGCGTCCGGCCGAATCATCGCGGATGTCGGTCCGTGGCCTACTGGGTTCACAGGGTGCTTACGTTGATCCAGCC
>JBAZHO010000308.1:0-2953 GCA_041652375.1 Opitutales bacterium
ACGCCCTGAGCGCGGAGGACTGCCTATCTGGAGAAGATGCGCCTTTTCTATCACCTGCCGGAATACGACACGGTGTTCGTCCACGGCGGCTTCGCGCCGCGCATCCCTTGGCAGGAACAGTCGGGGAAAACCGTCACGTTGATTCAGGTGGTGGATAAAAAGGGCAGGGCGTACAAGCGTTCCGATGCCCCTCCCGGCTGCCCGCACTGGAGCGAGTTGTGGAAGGGTCCGCCGTTCGTGGTTTACGGGCATACGCCTTGGCACGAGCCGCACCTTACGGAGTGGTCTCTGGGGCTGGACACGGGCTGCATTTACGGCGGGGCCTTGAGCGCGCTGGTGCTGCCGGAGCGCGAGATCGTGCAAGAGCGGGCGGCAAAGGAATACTTCCCGCCGCCGATGTCGTGGCGGCAGGCCAAGGCCTGAGAAGGGGGCGCGTGTATAATGGAATTTTATGCATTTTTCTTTCGCTGGCGCTTGACGTGAACACATGAATAATATACGTATGGACACATGGAACCCTTGACATACCGGCAGCAGGAAGTCCTCGGCTTTTTGCAGTTCTACATGCGCGAACAGGGCACGTGGCCCAGCTTCAGGGAGATCGAGTCCCACTTCGGCTTCAAGAGCACCAACGCAGTGATGGGGCACCTGAAGGCGCTGGAACGCAAGGGCTACATCAGCCGCGTGCCGGGGCAGGCCCGCACCTTCCGCATCACGCTGGACCTCAACGAGGAGTCGAAGCCTTCCGGCTCCTTCGACGTGGTGGACATTCCCCTTTACGGCTCCATCGCCGCCGGTTTCGCGGAGACGATGGAGGCCGGGACCGAGATCGGACGAATCCAGATAGACGCGCATACGGCGGGCATCCGACGCGCGCGCCGCTGCTTCGCCCTGAAAGTGCGCGGCGAGAGCATGGTCGATGCCGGGATTTTCGACGGCGACACAGTTCTGGTGGAGCAGAGCCTGCCCAACGACGGCGACATCGTGGCCGCCTTGATAGACGGAGAGACGACACTGAAGCGCTTCGTCAGCAAGCCCGGTCGCGCTCCTTATCTGAAGGCCGAGAACCGCGCGTATCCATCCCTGTACCCGGTAGCGGAACTGATCATTCAGGGCGTCGTGAAGGCGCTCGTGCGGCAGCTTTAGGAAACGCGCTGCGACGGACGGCGCTGCGCGGAGGATTGCGTTGCGGGATTCGCGCGAATGCGCTCATACTGGCGCGTCACTTTCTTCCGCATGCCCGCAAAGCGTCAGTATCTTTTGGTCGATGGCTACAACGTGGCCCATTCATGGCCGGACATCCGCAAAATGCTGGAAAGGGATGTGGATTCCGCAGCCGCGCTGCTCGTTGAACGACTTGCCGTCCTGCACGACGCCGAGGCTTGCGAGGTGACCATCGTCTTTGACGGGCGCGGCGAGCGGGTGGAGCTGCAAAGGCACGGCGGGGCGAACGCGCCCTGCGTCATTTACGCCCCGGCAGGAGTCAGCGCGGACGCGATCATCGAACAGATCGTCAACCGTGCGCCCGACGCGGACGACTTCACCGTGGCCTCCCGCGACAATGCCCTGTGCCTGAGCGTGTTCTCGTGCGGCGCGCACACAATCACGCCGGACGAACTGCTCGACCGCGTGCGCAGGGAACGCAATGCCCTCGGCAAGGCGCTGCGCGAGAGAACGCGCGAAACGGACAGGAACTTCGGCAACCGCCTTTTCGGGTAAACCCTAGATTTTCCGGTTTTTTTCCATCGGGGCGGGATCTTCCTCGTCTTCTTCGTCGGCGGTGGTGAAAGGGCTTGTTTGACTGTAAACTTCGGACCCGACCTCTTTCTGACTGGCGTTCTCCTCTTCGAGCCAAGTCAGGAAAGTGTCGAAGTCCACGACCTGCATACTGCCGTCGAAGTGCTCGACAATGGCCGTGTTGGACTCAATCCAGTCGCCCGAGTTGAGGTAGCGCATCCCGTCGATCATCTTGTCCGCCGGAGTGTGTATGTGTCCGCATATGAAGCCGTCGCAGTCCATTTTGCGCGTTACAGAAACCACGCTTTCCTCGAAACGACTGATGTAGTTAACAGCGCTCTTAACGCGAGACTTGATAGCCTTTGAAAGCGAGAAGAATTCCTTGCCCCTCCACTTGCGGTAGAGGTTGTAATAACGATTCACCTTCAACAGTCCCTGATAGCCGATGTCGCCAATCACGGCCAGCAGCTTGCTGTTCTGCGTGACCGCGTCGAACGCGTCTCCGTGCAGGCAGAAATACCTGCGCCCGTCCGCCGCCGTGTGCACGAAGTTTTCGACGATTCTCAGAGTGTCGAAAGAGAGCGGAAGCACCTTGGCCAACACGTCATCGTGGTTGCCGCGGATGTAGATCACCTCGGTGCCCTTCTTCTCCATCTTCTTGAGCACCAAGCGCACAAAGCGCGTGTGCCCGCGCTGCCAGCCACCCTTGCGCTGCAGACTCCAGCCGTCGATGATGTCCCCGTTAAGTATCAGCCTCTCGCAGTGAACGTGCTTCAGAAAGAAGTTCACCTTGTTGACCTGACAGTCCGGCGCACCCAGATGAACGTCCGAAATGATGACTGTGCGGAACTTCAGCGCCAATTTTCTCATATGATGATTCCGATGCCGGATTGCCTGCTATCATACCCTCTCACGACATAAATCTACCCGATGCGGATGACGGCGGTCAAAGCATGTTGCCAATCCTGCACGAGATCTTGACACGATCGTAACACGTCACATATACGGAACAATCCGAAGGGCGATAATTATCATCTTCAACAACAGTGCCGTGCCTAGTCCGCTTAATCTCAATATTAGTTATTACTCCCAAAACCAATAGCGTAAGTTAAATATAGCAGACTTACGGCACTGAAGCGCGACATAATTCAGGTTCATGCCGCGCCCTAGAGCGGTTGCCAAAAATTTCCCCAAATAGAAACCTAATCTGGCAAGA
>JBAZHO010000309.1:0-2943 GCA_041652375.1 Opitutales bacterium
ATCACAGCTTCATCCACGCCCAGCCCGCGACATTGAGCGACGCCGAACTTACGGACGACGTGGTAAATGGCGCGGCGGCCATAGGCAAGATCACGGGCACAGAACCAAAGTGGTACTGGCCCCCGTACATAGCGTTGGACCCCCGCCTTGCCGACATCCTCAGCACCAACGGCATGCAGATGGCCAACTGTTCGACGCTCGTGGGATCAATGGACTACGACACCACTGTCGATGCGGCCACCATCAAGCGCCTGACCCTCGAAGGGGTCAAGGATGGCTCCCTGTTACTCTTCCACGAGTGGAGGAACGAGACCTTGGACCAGATGCCCTCGATCATCGAAGAGCTGCGCAAAATGGGCTGCGTGTTCCTGACCTACGACGAGATGGACGCCTACCTGAAGTCCAGGTAATTGAACGGCCACTTTTTTAAGGTAGGGGCGGCACTCCGAGCCGACCGGAGGGACATGCGTTCGTCCTGCGACTCCAAATTGGCAGCTTATTTTAGTGGTTTCGATCAACATCTGGACGTTATGAGCGCTGAAAGCGCGGAATGAGATAGCCCGGGGTAAGTGCGCAGCACGCAACCCCGGGTAATGATTATAAAAAACAGAACAAGCGCTGAAAGCGCGGCATAACCGGGCGATCATGCCGCGCTTTCAGCGCTTGGATTATATTGGGACGCGTACCCAGGGTTCCGCTTCGCTCCACCCTGGGCTATCTTATGTCGCACTTTCAGTGCTTCCAGACGGCGTCCACATATCAATAGGAACCGCTATATTAACGCTCCACGTACGAACACGCCCCCACCCCGGCGCTCGCCCGTGACAGGCGCACGCCAAAGGCGGGGGTGACGATCGACGCTATGCAGTGCCCTGCCCCGCGTACATTATGGCGTACAGGAGGGAATCGCGCACGGCCTCGTAGCTGGACTCTATGATGTTCGTCCCGGCCCCGGTGGTCCACCATGTGCGGTTTCCGTCGCTGGACATTATCAGCACGCGCACGGTGGAATCCGTGCCCATGCCGGTGTCGAGGATGCGCACCTTGTAGTCGAGCAGCTTGACCTTTTCCAGAAACGGGAAGGCCCCCGTCAGAGCCTTGCGCAGCGCGTGGTCTAGGGCTGCGACCGGGCCGTTCGACTCGGACACGTTATGGTGCAGCTCTCCGTTGACCAGAACCTTCACCGTCGCCTCGGAGATGATCTCGCCGGTCTTGCGGTCCACCTCCGTTATCACGCGGTAGTTTACGAGCTTGAACACGTCGCCGAGGCTCTGAAAGTGTCTGCGGAGCAGAACCTCCAGCGACGCGTCGGCGTTCTCGTACTCGTAGCCCTGATATTCCAAGTCCTTGAGCATGGCGAGGAAGCTGCGCATCTGTTCGCTCTTCTCCTCCACCTCTATGCCAAGTTCCCGCGCCTTCATGGCCACGCTGCTGCCGCCGGACATGTCGCTCAGGAGCACGCGCTGGCGGTTGCCCACCGTCTCCGGCTCGACATGTTCGTAGCTGCGGGCGAGCTTCTTGGCCGCGTTGGCATGCACGCCGCCCTTGTGGGCGAAGGCGCTCGCGCCGACGTAGGGCAGCTTGCTGTCGGGGCTTATGTTGGCCAGATCGTCAACGAACAGGGACAGCTTGCGCAGCTTCTTCATGTTGGCCGCGCAGAACATGTCCCGGCCCATCTTGAGGCCCAGATTCGGGATGATGGTGACGAGGTTGGCGTTGCCCGTGCGCTCGCCGTAGCCGTTCAAAGTGCCCTGCACCATGTTGGCCCCGGCCTCCACGCCCAGCACGCTCAGCGCCACGCCCATGCCGCTGTCGTTGTGGCAGTGCATGCCCACGCAGAGAGTCGGAAAACGCTCCACGACCGTCCTGACCATGTGGACGAGCCTCGCAGGCATCGTGCCGCCGTTGGTGTCGCAAAGCGTCAGGCAGCCCGCGCCGCCCCGCGCAGCGGCGTCCAGAGTGGCCAGCGCGTATTCTGAATTGTCCTCGAAACCGTCGAAAAAGTGCTCGGCGTCGTACACCACTTCCCGCCCGTTCTCGCAGAGGAAGCGGACGGTGTCCTCGATCATGCGCAGGTTCTCCTCCGCCGTGGTGTGCAGAACCTCGGTCACGTGCATGAGCCACGTCTTTCCGAAGATGGTCACCACGGGCGTCTGCGCGTCCAGCAGCATGCGCACCTGCGCATCCTCCTGCACGGGCGTGTCGGCGCGGCGGGTGGAGCCGAAGGCCGCCACCTTTGCGTGCCTGAACGGCACATCGCGCACCTGCTCGAAGAAAGCCATGTCGCGCGGGTTCGAGCCGGGCCAGCCGCCTTCGATGTAGTCTATGCCAAACTCGTCCATCTTGCGGGCAAGTTCCAGCTTCGCGCTGACGGAGAAGGAGACGCCCTCCCCCTGAGTGCCGTCGCGCAAGGTCGTATCGTAAACTAAAACAGAAGATTTTCCGGTATTCATGATGAATTTCTGAATCAAAAGCCTGTATGAACCACGTTCTTGTTACCGTTGACGTGGAGAAACGGTCGGACGCGAAGGGCAAAGCCGAATCCCTCGCGGAACATGATCTATGGTCACAGGAGCCGGGCGCTGACGTAAAGCGCGGCAAAACGATAGCCCGGCCCCTCAGCTAATTCGCCGGGCCGTGCCAGAAATCAGAATACCGTGGAGGCGTTCTTTCATCGTGATGTAAGACACTTACAACGTAATTCGGCTTGAGGTCAAGAGCCTTGAGAAAAAAGCCCGCGTCGGGCCTTCCGACCGGGGCGGGCATGTGCCCTTGCGTCGTTGCGCGTCGGCATCTCAGCGTTCGCGGCGACGGGGCGCTGCGCTTCTTGACTATTGAGTCAGGCAGGTTACGGTATATTTGTAGGGAAGGCGCAAGTTCTATCCGCGCGTCAATTCCAGATTCCTCCGACGTTTCTTGCCGGACAGTTTCCGCAAACGCTGT
>JBAZHO010000310.1:0-2942 GCA_041652375.1 Opitutales bacterium
GCCGAGGCTAATTGTGGCGGGCTGCGCGCTGGCGGTCTTGTTGATGACGATTACGTGGATGTCCCCGGTGGCGCTGTCTATCGACGCGTAGCAGGAGTAGCTGGCGGGATCGGGATTTGAGGCGGGGATGGACTGGTCGCCGAAGCTGCTGTCTCTGTCTCTGCCGTCGAAGTTACGGTAAAGCTGGAAGGCCGGGGCGATGAAGTTGGGTTCTGCACCGTCTATCACGTCGCCCCAGAAACAGGCCGCGAATACGCCGTCGCGCCCGAAGATGCCCAGCACGTCGGCCTCGGCCAGAGTGCCGCTGAAGTTCTGGTGTCCGCCGAAGTCGTACTCGGTTATGGACAGTTTTGTTCCGGGGTAATACTCGTTTATTGAGGCGTTGACGCGGGGCAGCATGTTGATCGGCCCAAGCGTGGCGTATTGTGTGATCCAGCTTGTCTCCGTGTAGCTGCTGTCCCAGAGCGAGCGCGGGGCCTGAAGGCGGGCCTCGGTCACTCCGGCGGAATTGTCGTTGTTGTCAACGATGCGGATGCTTTCCGAGTTGTCGTTCAGCCCCTGCGCCTCCGGGTAGTAGTGGAGGTCCAGAACGTCCAGAAGCCGCTTTCCCGCAAGGTCCGCGGACGTTTTCATCCCGTCCAGATAGGCGGATATGAACCAGTTGTAAGTGCCGCTCAGCGCTTCCCAGTCGGGCGCGTCCTGAAAGGAGGTGAAGGCGTTCCATCCGTAGAGGGCAGGGCCGAACACGAGGGCGCTGGGGTCGAGGTTTTTCACCATCCCCGCTGCGGCGGTTGTTGTCTGGAGGATTTCAGCCACAGTGGCGGCGGAGGGATGTATGCGCGAGTGCGTGCTGCTCCACAGGGCCGGTTCGTTGTCCATGCTGTATGCGAACACGCCGCCGTTTGCCGCCGTGCCGTACTTCTGGATGAGGAAATTGACCTGTTCGTCCAGATCGACGTAGGCGTCCGTGGTGTCGGGCGTGGTGGACAGAGGGCCGTCTTTGACGATTCGGACTTGCTTCCAGCGGCTGCTGGGCGCGGTCTGCTCTTCCGTGACGGTTCCGTCCGTGTCCGCAGCCACGTAGCCCGCGAGCTGAAGGGTGGTTATGGCCGGGTGATTGCCGGCGCGCGCGTGATCGACGAACTTTGTCACGACAATGCCGGGGATGCTCCGCTCCGCCGCAGGGAAGTCCGACACCAGATAGGTGTCGCTGGAGTCGTACCAGTCGTTGCCCGCGTTGGAAGCGTTGGTTTCCCAGTTGTAGCCGGTCATGCGGTTGCCGCCGAGCCGTTCCAGCGTGTAGCTGAGCGACGCCGTGATATCGTTGCGCGCCCAGTCGTTCAGGCCATAGACAAGGGGGCTGATCGCCGTCGGCGAGGCGGAAAGATCGATTGCGAAGGTCGCGCCGCCATCGGCCACAGCTTCTGCGGAGGGCAGCAGCAAGGCGGCGGCGGTGGCCACGATGCGGAAACAGTTTCTGACGCGGGGCTGGCGGCTTCCGGACGTGGCGTATGTTGTCATGACGATGAGAGCCTTGGCGTTGGGGGTTGCAGGAGTCTGGGCAAGGCGCATTCCGAAGGGGGTGTTTTGTGCGTTTGCCTCTTTGCACATGATCTTTCAGCGCAACGGTTTTGTCAAAAGGAAGATGCTTGCCCGCTCTTGTGGTTTCAGGGCGCAACTTTGCTCCCTCGCCCGGCTTATCCGCGCAGGCGTTCCCAGTTGTGGACTATGCGGATGTAGTTTTCGCGGCCTGTCGCCTTGTCCGCCTCTTTGCGCAGGGTGTTCACCTTGCTCCTTGCATCGTCCACTCCCGAAAAGTGGTGCTGCTCAAGCCATGCTTCCAGCCCTTTGAGGAGCACTTTGATGTGTTCCGGTCCGTGCAGGATGAGGGCGCTGACGGTCTGCGCCGTGTTCGCTCCGGCAATGATGGTTTTGACCAGATCCGCGCTCGTGTGGATTCCGCCGCTGGCGGACAGGTGCATGTGGGTGCGCCCGGACAGGGTCGAGAGCCAGTGCAGGCGCAGCAGCAGGTCCTCGGGCGTGGTCAGGTTGAGTTTGGAGACGGTCTTGAGGGTGTTGATGTCGATGTCGGGCTGTATGAAGCGGTTGAACAGAACCAGTCCGCTTGCTCCGGCTTCTTCCATGCGCATGGCGAAGTGCCTGAGCGAGGTTATCCAAGGGCTGAGCTTCACCGCGATCGGGATGCTCACGAACTGCCTCACCAGACGGATTATCTGGAAAGAGCGCTGTTCAATCACGGACGAGGATTCGCTGTCCGTTCTGGGCAGAAAGTAGAGGTTGATCTCGATGGCGTCCGCTCCGGCGTCCTGCATGTACTGCGCGTAACGCACCCAAGCCCCTTCGCGGATGCTGTTCAGCGAGCCGATCACGGGGATGGACAGTTCGCGCTTCAGGGTGCGCAGGTGCTGGATGTACTGGTCCGGCGAGAAGTGGTAAGGAGCGCCTTCGCCTACGGGATGTTCCGCAAGCTGTTCCTCGAACAGGGAGTGCAGAACGATGGCCGATGCGCCGGATTCCTCGATGCGTTTTGCCATGTCCACGGAGAAGGACAGGGGCGAGGCTCCGGCGATGAGAGGATTCTTCAGTTTTAGGCCAAGGTAACTGGTTGAGAGGTCCATGATTGTGCTCTTTCGATTGATTGTCGCCCGTTTTCGCTTGTGCGCAAGTTAAGAGACTGTTTCTAAGATGCGCAAAGACGCGGGTCTATGCCAGACCCGCGTCTTGAAATATTGAAATAGCCTGCGGATTATGATTCTCGCAGCCTGAGCCGCCTCGTCAGACGAGTTCTTCCACGAGCACCTCGTGCTGCCTGCCTTCAAAGCTGAGCATCATGCGCGTGGCCTTGCCAGAGCTTGATTCCGCAGCCACTGGGGCCGGGGCGGGTGGGGCCACGGGAGCCGGGGCCGGGGCCGGCGCGGGAG
>JBAZHO010000311.1:0-2932 GCA_041652375.1 Opitutales bacterium
CGTTGCCTGCGCTGCGGCAAATGCATCAGGGCCTGCCCCGTGGGCGCCCTCGACGAGGACTCGCTCAAGAGCGGCAAAGCGGGCATCAACTGCACCAAGTGCGGCAAGTGCGCGGACGTCTGCCCGAGCGGCGCCATCGGCTATCATCTGCGCTTGAGCGCCGTGCTGAAGCACCCCACCACGCAGCGGGTCCTGTTCCTGTACGCGGCCTTCACTTTCCTCGCGGTGTTTTCCGGGGGAACCCTTCAGCAGATGGTCCTGCTGCTTCTGAGTCTGGCCGCCGGAGGAGGCGTATCGTCATGAAAACCACATTCCTTATGCGCAGACTGGCTTCGTCGCTGGTCTATCCCGTCGCGCTGGCATACGTGCTGGCGGTCATCGCCCTGTTCCCGAGCATCGGGCTTCTGTCCCACGAACTGGCGCAGATGCCTTTCATGCAGGTGCATCCCAGATTTTCCGGCGGGGAGGTCGTCGAAACCATCCGCGCGGACGGCGTGGAATGGCGCGTCCACCGCCCGGTGTTCGACGGCCTGCTGTGGGAGCGCGGGCACGGCTTCGTCCAGATCGACGCGCTCTGCGAAACGCCGCCACCGAACGGCGCGGAAATTGCGCCGGACTGCGCCGGCGACGGCAGCCCGGACTTCAGGCTCGTCCTGCCCGCCGCTGCGGGCGACGCGCCGGAACTGGTCCCCCTGTCCCCCCTTGTGACGGGGCTGGAAAGCTGGGCGGAGACCGACGGAGGCTGGATCGCAAGGGTGGGCCTTGACAGAAAATGACTTTTCGAAACCATAAACATTGAAAAGGATGAAAATGAACAAGATATGGATTGCGTGCGCGATGCTGCTCGCAGGCTGCATCACGGCTCTGGCCGCCGGAACGGCCACTCTTAAAATCGTGGTCGAAGGAATATCGGGCACCGAAGGCAAAGTCCGCGTGGCGCTGTACGACAGCGAGGGAAACTGGCTCAAGAACAGCGTGCGCGGAGACGCCGCAAACCCGACCAAGCCCGAAACGGTGCTCGTTTTCGAGGATCTTGAGCCGGGCGAATACGCCATTTCCGTCATGTACGACATCGACGGCGACGGAAAGCTGAACAAGAACATGTTCGGCATGCCCACCGAACCTTACGGCTTCTCGAACAACGCCAGAGGCTCGTTCGGCCCGGCGAAATGGAGCAACGCCAAATTCAGCGTCATAGCCGGGGACAACGAAGCGCGGCTCACGGTCAGATAGACAGCCATGCCCGCCTCCCGACGGCGCCTGCCGTGGCCGCCGGGGGGCCTTGACCCGGTCTTTTTCGCAAAATATATTGCCTTGGCTCACGTATGAGGCAGATTGCGTAAGTTTGAAACACTCGTCTTTGACAGTCATGGCAGAAGAACTTCAGGGAAACCTTCTTGTGGTACAATCGGGCCCGGCAGCCGCGGTAAGCAACGCGGTACTCGCCGGCGTAATCACGCAGGCCCTTAACCACGGGTGCATTGAGGAAATTTACGGTGTTCTCGGCGGCGTCGAGGGACTGTTGCGCGAAGAATTCACGGATCTGGCCGAAGAAAGCCAGCAGACGATCCGAGCGCTGCGTCACACTCCGGGGGCCGCTCTGGGAACATCTTTATACCAGCTTCACCTCACGCCCGAATACGAGCGCGCGGTCAACGTATGCAAGGCGCACGACATCCGCTTTTTCGTCATGATCGGCGGGGCGGAGGAAATGGGAGCCGCCAACGCCATAGCCGCGCAGGCGAAGGCCTCCGGCTGGGCGATGAAAGTGATCGGCATGCCCGTTTCGGCCAACAACGCTATCTGCATGACCGACCACGCGCCCGGCTACGGCAGCGCGATCAAGTACATCGCCACTACGGTGCGCGAAATCTCGCTCGACGCAATGGGCGAGGGCAATCACGACTTTGTCACCGTCATCGAAGTCATGGGCCGCCAGAACGGCTGGCTCGCAGCCGGTGCCGCGCTGGCCAAGCGCCGCGACCATCCCGAGGACGCCCCGCACCTTATCTACCTGCCGGAGGTTCCTTTCGATCCGAACCGCTACCTCGACGACGTGAGCCGCGTGCTCAAGCACCACAAGGCCTGCATCGTCGTCGTCAGCCAAGGGCTGTTCGATGACAACGGCAACTACATTTCCTTCGGCAGCGAAGCGGAGATCGTCAACAACGCCCCTCGCGGCGGTTCGGCGGACTATCTGCGCGATCTTGCCAGCCAGCACATCCCCGGCGTGCGCTCCGTGTCCTGCCGCCTGAACACTGCCCAGCGCAGCGCCTGTCACTACGCCAGCGCGACGGACATGAAAGAGTCCTTCCGCGCCGGTCAGGACTCCGTGGAGGCGATCGCCGAGGGCGGCGTGAACAACAAGATGCTCATGCTCGTGCGCGGCGATACGGAAGCCTACTCATGCGAGACTTCGTTCTGCGATCTGGCCGAAGCCGTTTCGACGCCCAAGAACATGCCCGCAAGCTGGATCAACGAGGACAAGACCTCCCTGAGCTTCCAGTTCAACAAGTACGCCCTGCCCCTCATACAGGGCGAAGCCGAGATGCCGACGGAGAACGGCGTCCCGCTGGCCGCGCATCTGGACATCCATCAGATCAGGAAGCTGATCTACTAGTCGGGGCCTCCCTAACTCTCCTCTGTTTTCGACGCCCCTGCGGAACCTGTTCCGCAGGGGTGTTTTTTCGCCATGCCACGCACATCAAAGACAGAAAAAACAAGCCTTCGGCGGCCCTTCATCCTGCAAATCGGGCTTGGCGAAGATGGTATATCCTTCCGTGATACCGAAGATGAAAGCGTCTCATGCATCCGCTGGGGCCTGTGTCCGTTCATGGGCGCGATGGCATGCGCCGTCTGGGACGAGCGGGGCGTAGCGGCGCTGGAAATCGGTTTCGGAAGCGTCTGGGAGGCTGAGGGCAACGCCCTTGCC
>JBAZHO010000312.1:0-2925 GCA_041652375.1 Opitutales bacterium
CACCGAGATCGGGCGTTCACAGGAGTGGGGCTGGATCAATTCCCACTTTGACGATCCGCGCACCTTCTGCCTGCAGATGGGCCTGAGCATGGACGCGTGGAGGACCTTGCTGGAGGGCTTGCTAAAACAGTTGAACGACATCCAGCCCAAGCTGAAGGAGGTGCTCGAAAAGCGCAGTCTGGACCCTTGCTCGGAGCAGATCGGAGAACTGATCAAGAGCAGCGAGGCATGCGGTTTCTGGACGTTGTACGACTTGCTCAACGAGCTTGTCGGGTCTATGGACAAGGAGCATTGGCTGCGCGCGCACGCGGCGATCGGCAACATTGCCATAGCGGACAAGTTCGTCACGCACATGCTCAGCCCGGACCGTTTCCCGACCGGTTTTGTTGACGCGGACCAGTTCGGGGTGGAACTGGTGGTGCGGGACCCCGATTCGTGGCTGGCCGACGACATTCTGGATCGATGCCCCGTGGCGGATGAGGCGCAGGTTCTGGCAAGGCTGGGCGCGATGCGGTCTTTCCCCGTCGGCGAGAGCAAGGCGGCGTCGTTCCGTCTGGCGGCGGACGGGCACGGGTCCAGCGTTCCGGCGGTGACGGAGCTGGTGGGCAAGGATCCTTGTCTGGGGGCTTTGATGATGCAGGCCATCAACCGCGTGATCGTGGACCACGATTCGCTGGTGGAGGACTCCCTGCAGGCGGCGCAGCTTCTGGGCGGGGCGCGTCTGCGCGCGGCGGCTCAGGAGATGAACGTCATCGCCGAGAAGCGTTTCGACCTGCCGCCGTCGGTGAACTGGCATCGTTTCTGGATGTTCCAGTACGGCTGCGCACAGGTCTGTTCCTTCGTTTGCGAGTTCATGGAAATCCCGATTTTCCTGCCTCACGCGTACTGGGCGGGCATGTATCACGATCTGGGCAAGGTGGCGCTGGCGGCCATCTATCCCGAGAGTTTCACCGCTGCTTCAAAGCTGGCCCACGAGCAGAATATCAGCATGGACGAGGCGTATATGAAGCTGATCGGCGTCACGCCCGAGAAGGCCGGCGCGCGACTGGCGACCATCTGCCGATTCCCGCCGTGGATCGTCAACGTGATGCGTCACGTGCGGGACCCGGACGCGGCCACAGAGGATCGGGAGCTGACGGCGATAGTGAGTTTTTCCAGCAATCTGTGCCTGCGCTACCACATCGGCTCGAACGGGGATATCGCGCCCCCTGCGGATATGCCGTTGAGCGAGTTTCCGGGATGGTCGATCTTCGGCCAGCGGGTGTTCCCGAGTTTCGACATCAACCGTTTCGGCGATGTAATGGCGCAGTGGAGCATGGACCGCGTCCTGCACATGAGCGGCCACGACAGTTACGTGACCGACTAGGGGCGGGGCATGTTGACGCGTTCTTCAGGTTAAAAGTGCCGCAGCAGACCGGAACAGCTTTGCACTCTTGAAGCCCCGCATACGCGGACCGGAACAGCTTTGTTCTTTTTAAGCCCCAAAGGGGCGGCATGAGATAGCCCGGAGTGTAGCCCTTTTAGGGCAAACCCCGGGTACGATGAAAGAATAATAATCTTCTTTTCTTCAAGCACTGTAAGTGCGGCATATAGCGCTTGCCAAAAGTATCCCGAAATAAAAACCTATAGCGTTTTTCAAAAGTCCGCCGAAATAACAAAGAAAAAAGAGAAGAATTTTATCCGCAGATAAGCAGGGATTTACGCAGATTATTGGAGAATAAAAAGTTCTGGTTTTCCAATCCCTTTTTTATCCCTGCTTATCTGCGGATAAAAATTTTGGGTTCTATTTCGGTTTTCTTTTGGCAATCGCTCTAAATCAGGCTCATGCCGCGCTTGCAGCGCTCCAGAATGTGTTTTTTTACATCGTTTACCCGGGGTTTGCTTCGCTCTACCCCGGGCTATCTCATGTCGCCCCTTTGGGGCTTCAGCACTGCAAAGCGTGTCCGCAAGCCAATTGGCACTACTATGACGCGTTTCTCCGCTTGTGCCCCCCGGACGTCGTCCCTTGTCGCAAGGGCATCCCGCGTTGCGGCTGGGCGGTTTGAATATGTCTAGGCCCTTGCCCTTGCGTCCTTGTCCACTGCGGCCTTCAGGACCGTCATGGTTGCGGCCACGGCTGCGGCGGCCTTGTCCAGTTCCGCCTTGGATGCGACGGCTTCCTTGCCGAAGAAGTAGAACTTGATCTTGGGTTCCGTGCCCGAGCCGCGCACCGCGTAGCAGTAGCCGCCCTCAAGCTCCACGAAGTAGAAGTCCTGCTTCGGTATGGCCACGCCGTCGGCGTCGAAGAGGTCATGCACGCCGAAGTCGCTGAACTTGACGACCTTCCTGCCGCCGATCTCCGAGGGGGGATTTTCGCGGTAGCCCTTGAGGATGTTCTGGATCTTCTGCGAGCCGCTCGCGCCTTCGTAGTAGATGTTGAGCAGCTCCTCCTTGTAGTAGCCGTATGTGGCGTACAGCTCGTCGATGAAGTCCGCAATCGTCCTGCCTTGCTCCTTCAGGCTGGCGAGCATTTCGCAGAACACCAGCGCGGCGGCGTTGGCGTCCTTGTCGCGCACGCGGTCCGTGGCGAGGTAGCCGTAGCTTTCCTCGCCGCCGAACACGTAGAAGGTGCTGTATTTGAGCAGCAGCTTGCGCCGCGCCTCCGGGGAGCACTTGTCGTAATCGAGCACGAGGCCCTCGTTCTCAAGCAGCTCCTTGGCCAGCGTCTGCTCGTACTGGTTGAGCTTGTCGCCGATGTATTTGAAGCCCGTCAGCGTGTCGATGATCTTCAGGCCGTGCGCCTTTGCGATGTCCTCCTGAAGGGGCGTCGTAACGAAAGTCTTGATCATGCAGGCGTTGGGCGAGCCTTCCTGCGGAATCCAGCCCTTGGCCTTGAGCGCGCGCACGCGATATTCCGCCATGAGAGAGCCGATGGTGTTGCCCGTG
>JBAZHO010000313.1:0-2908 GCA_041652375.1 Opitutales bacterium
CCACCCAGTGCAAGGAGGCCGAAAAGGCTCTGGAGGGCATCCGCAAGGCCAGAGAGCAGGAGCAGAGCGCGTTCGAGTCCCGCATCAAGGAGCTTAACGACATACGCGTGCGCCTGACCGAGGCATTCGCGGAGATTTCCCAGAAGGCCCTCAGCCAGAACAGCACGAGCTTCCTTGAACTGGCGAAGGAAAACCTCGGCAAGCTGACCCAGCAGAACAGCGCGGAACTGGAGAAGCGCGAGAAGGCCGTGGAGGAACTTCTCAAGCCGGTTCACGAAGCCATGACGCGGGTGGGACTGAGCGTGGAGACTTTCGACAAGGGCAGGGTGGAGAGCTTCGCCACGATGAGAGAGAAGATTGAGTCCCTGTGCTTGCAGGAGGAGAGCCTGCGCAAACAGACCGCGTCCCTAGGCGAGGCGCTGCGCAAGCCCGGCGTGCGCGGCGCGTGGGGAGAGATGCAGCTTCGCCGCGTGGTGGAGTTCGCGGGCATGGTGGATCGCTGTCACTTCGAGGAGCAGATGGCCATCAGCCCGCAGGACAGACCGGACATGATCGTGGACCTGCCCAACGGCCTCCAGATAGTCGTGGACGCCAAGGCCCCCATGCAGGCATATCTCTCGGCGTTGGAGGAGGCGGACGTCACGAAACGCCAGACTTTGCTTGAGAATCACGCAAGGCAGATTCGCGCGCGCGCAAAAGAGCTTGGATTGAAGAAATACACGGAGGGGCTGGCCAAGACCCCCGATTTCACAGTGATGTTCCTGCCTTCCGAATCCCTGTATTCTACGGCGATGGACACGGACCCCGGCCTGATGGATTTCGCCCTGAAGGGACGAGTCATAATCGCCACGCCCACAACGCTAATCGCGCTGCTGATGACCGTCTCCGCAGGCTGGCAGGAAAGGACCATCGCGGACAACGCCGTGGAACTGAAGAAGCAGTGCGGTGAGCTTTACAAGCGGGTATGCAAGTTCCTAGAACTGTATTCCGATGTCGGCAAGGGCCTGAGCAGGGCGATCAAATCTTACAACGACTCCGTCGGTTCGATGCAGTCCGGCCTGCTAGTGCAGACCCGGCGCGTCAACGAACTGGGCGGTTTCGACAGCGAATCCAAACGCCTCAACGAAGCGGAACCGTCCATCGTGGAAGAGGCCGAGGTCAGACAGCTAAGCGCGCCGGAAGCCGCGCAACAGAGCCTGCCCGACGTTCAGGACCGGGCATGAAAAACGCGAGGCCGTAAAATGCCCCGCGTCCGCCTGATCAGTTTGGGAAAAATGGTGGGAGATCGGGGGCTCGAACCCCGGACCTCTAGTGTGTCATACTAGCGCTCTAACCAACTGAGCTAATCCCCCATAGGTTGGAAGCGAAAAACATGTCCATGCCGGCGGCGGAGCGCAAGCAAGAAATCCCGTCTGCGGAGATTTGCGGAAAGCGAAAATATCGGCCAGTTTCGCGGTCGTCCGCACGAGTATCCGCTCCGATGCGTACTGCGGCTTGCCATGCGTCCCGGCGGCGGCATTCTCAAAACGCGTGCAACAGCTACGATGCGGTGTGGTCGGCGTGGGCTTCCTTGGGCAGCATCACGCGAGAATTTATGCGGACATGAAGGATGCCGTGCTTGTCGGCGTCTGCGATTCCAGCGCGGAGCGCGCGGCACAGATCGCGGCCAAATACGGCTGCCGCGCCTTCACCAGCCCGGAGGAACTCGCCCGCGAGTGCGACGCCGTCAGCGTGGTCGTGCCCACGGATCGGCACCGCGACGTGGCCTTGCAACTGCTGCCGCTGGGCGTGCATCTGTTCATCGAGAAGCCCATTTCGGCCACCGGCGAACAGGCGCAGGAAATCCTCGACGCCTCGCACGAGGCCGGGGTTCTGGTGCAGGTGGGGCACATCGAGCAGTTCAATCCCGTGATCGGATACCTCGAAAAAGTCATTTCAAACCCCCGCTTCATCACGGCGGAGCGCCTCGCGCCCTTCAACCCGCGCGGGACGGAAGTGGGTGTGGTGCTGGACCTTATGATTCACGACATAGGGGTGATTCTCCAGCTCGTCAACAGCCCGATCGTGAACATTCAGGCCGTGGGCGTGAGCGTGCTGACCAAGCGCGAGGACATCGCCAACGCCCGGCTGGAATTCGCCAACGGCTGCGTGGCCAACGTGAACACAAGCCGCATCAGCGAGAAGAAAGTGCGCGAACTGCGCGTCTTCCAGCCCGACGCCTATCTGTCGCTCGACTACATGAACCAGACCGGGCATCTCTTGCGCAAGGAGGGTCCGACCCTGCACCGCGAGGAAATCCCCATCGAGAAGGCCGAGCCGCTGCGCCTCGAACTGGAGAGCTTCGTCACCTGCGTCCAGAATCGCCAGACGCCCAAGGTGGACGCCGTGTTCGGCAAGACGGCCCTCGAAATCGCGCTGGAAATCACGGCGCAGATCGACGCGCTGGCGCAAAGGGCGTAGAAACCGCCTGCATCGCGCGGAGCAGTTTTATTGCGCGGGGCGCACAAATCCTGCATGTTGATTCGCAGATTGCCCCCCGCCATTCGCAACGGCCTGCACATGCACAGTTCCAACCGGCTCGAAGAGCTGGCGTGTCTGCTTGCGGACATGCTCAAGGGCGGCGCGGGGGCAGATCCGTTCGTCCCGGCGCAGGTAGTGGTGCAGACCCCCGGCGTGGCCCGCTGGCTGAGCCTTCGCCTCGCGGACAAGCTGGGCTGCTGCATGAACGTGGAATATCTGTTCCCGCGCAACTTCATCGACGCCGCGACGGCCCGGATGCTGGGCGGGCGCAGACCGGCGCACCCGGATGCCGAGCGCATGGCGTGGCGGATTTTCGCCGTCCTGCCGGGGCTCGCGGCTGGGGAGGAGGTTCTGGCCCGCTATCTGGAGGACGGCGTCCCTCTCAAGC
>JBAZHO010000314.1:0-2905 GCA_041652375.1 Opitutales bacterium
GGCCAGTGGCGCGCAGCTTCAGTGGCACGTGCGGGCAGCCGTTTGCGCGCAGCCATGCCGGGTTGAAGGCGTTCTGGCTGATGATGTCCTCTTTGGTGATGGCTTCGCTCGCGGGCGTGGGCAGCTTGCAGTAGCCGCCGGATATGAAGTGGTCGGGCATGCGCTCGTGCATGTGAACCTGCACGAAGTCGTTGCGGGGGATGCAGTCGCCGTCGGAAATTATCAGGTAGTCTCCGGCGCTGGCGGCTATGGCCTTGTTGAGGATGCTGCACTTGCGGAAGCCGTCGTCGCTCTGCCATACGTGGCCGATCTTGAAGCCGCTTTCCTTGCGCATGCGTTCGATCAGCGCGGCGGTGTCGTCCTTGGAGCCGTCGTCGGCCACGATCATCTCGAAGTCCCGGTACGTCTGCGTCTGGTAGCCCCAGATGACTTTTTCAAGCCACTTGGGGTTGTTGTATGTGCTGATTATGACGCTTGTAGGCATCTCGATTTTCGGGATCGGGAACTCCGTTCGGGGTATTCTAAGCGGCAGATCGACCGATCCTCAACAAGTTCCTTCCGGCAACCCAAGCATAGACGGAATGCCGGACGGGAATGTTCCGTCGATAATGATACCCTGCCCGCCATGTTATTCTGGCGGATTGGAATCGCGCCGTAGCGCCGTGGCCCTATTCCTTGCTTCTGGCGATCTTGTTCACGTCCTCGGCGATGCGGAACACGACCATGATCATTTCCAGCCACACGCGGACGGCCATGATTTCCAGCAGCATGATTATCGGGGTCATGAGCAGGCCGAGTATGCCGGCGCCGACGCCGCAACTGAAGAACGTAACCAGCGCGGCGAGTCCGCCGATGCCGATCAGGACAAGGCAGACGATGTATATCAGCTTCACGAGCTTGGTCGTGATGTAGCTGGTGAAGGAGATGTCGAGCAGGGCGGTGAAGAATCCTTTAGGGTCGTCAATCATTGTCGGTAAACTCCTCGGAACGTATGGGTATTGTCGGCTTGGGGCGAAAGTTCGCCCTGAAACAGATTTTACTTATGTATGGCAGGATGCGAGAGTAAACTGGTTGATTTCTCAATCTTGCGCTTTTTGGGGCGGATTCCTACGTCCGGGCGGGGAATAAAAAGACATGTTGACTTTCTTACCCAACATACATCGTATTCACTTTGACGATTAACTGGCGGACGGTCTCCCGACGGGGGCCGACGCACAAAGACAAACGACAATGAGCCAGATACAAGGTCCAGGAACGCTTGCGGTCCACGCCGGGCAGGTGGTTGATCCCACCACCAAGGCGCGAGCCGTGCCGATATACCAGACGAGTAGCTACGTGTTCGACAGCACGGAGCATGCGGCCAACCTCTTCGGATTGAAAGAGCTTGGCAACATCTACACCCGTCTCATGAACCCCACGACCGACGTGCTCGAAAAGCGCGTCGCGGCACTTGAGGGTGGGACGGCGGCCTTGGCTATGGCAAGCGGCAGCGCGGCCATCACGGCGACGATCCTGAACTTGGCCGGCGCTGGGGACCATATCGTGTCCGTATCCCAGCTTTACGGAGGCACTTACAACCTCTTCCACCACACCCTGCCCAAGATCGGTATCGAGGTCAGCTTCGTCGATGCGGAGGACCCGGAGAGTTTCCGCAGGGCGGCGCGTCCCAACACCAAGGCTTTCTACGGCGAAAGTCAGGGCAACCCGCGTCTGAACATCTTCCCTTTTGAGGAAGTCAGCGCGATTGCGCGGGAACTCGGCGTGCCCCTTGTCATAGACAACACGGCGCTTTCGCCCATCCTGTGCCGCCCGCTCGCGCTCGGCGCGAACATCGTGGTGCACAGCCTCACGAAGTTCATCGGCGGTCACGGCACGAGCCTCGGCGGCATCATCGTGGACGGCGGCAACTTCGACTGGGGCAGCGGCAAGTTCCCCGGATTCACCGATCCTGACCCGAGCTACCACGGCCTCGTGCATTGGGACGCCTTCAAGGCCTTCCCGCCTGCCGGAGGGGCCAACATAGCCTTCGCCTTCAAGGCCCGCCTGCAACTGCTGCGCGACACCGGAGGCTGCATCTCGCCCTTCAACGCCTTCCTGATCCTGCAAGGGCTGGAAACGTTGCACCTGCGCATGGAGCGGCACTGCTCCAACGCGCTCAAGGCGGCCCAGTTCCTCGAAAAGCACCCCAAGGTGGCTTGGGTGAACTATCCGGGACTGAAGGCCAGCCCGGCCTACGATCTGGCCCGAAAGTACTTGTCCAACGGGGACGGCGCTCTGGTCGGCTTCGGAGTGCGCGGCGGCGCGGAAGCAGGGCGCAAGTTCATCGAATCGCTCAAGCTGTTCAGCCATCTGGCGAACATCGGCGACGCGAAGAGCCTTGCCATTCACCCGGCCTCCACGACGCACAGCCAGCTCTCGGAACAGGAACTGATCGCTGCGGGCGTCTCGCCGGACTTCATCCGCCTGTCCATAGGCATCGAGGACCCGCAGGACATTCTGGCCGACCTCGATCAGGCGCTTGCGGCGGTGTAAGGCGCGTAAGCTGTATATCCTTCGGCCCGCCCTCCGCAGAAACGGGGGGCGGGCTTTTTTGCGTCCCTGCACGCTTGCGGGCGTAAGCGGTTGCCAAAAGTCGGCCAATTTGAAGCCGCAGGACGAATGCGTGCCTCACCGGACGGCTCGGAGAGCCGTCCCTACCCCTAAGATGTTGATGCGCAATCTGTTGGTAGGGACGGCTCTTAAGAGCCGTCCGGGGCGTGTGCATACGTCGGTTGTCCCGTTTCCTTGCCAGATTAGGTTTCTATTTCGGGATACTTTGGCAATCGCTATAGCGCGTGACGCGGTCCGTTGACACATGCGCCGGGGTAGGTAATATTTCAGTATCTCCTCCCCCCCCCATCTTCAG
>JBAZHO010000315.1:0-2903 GCA_041652375.1 Opitutales bacterium
GCCAGAACAAACGGGACACCGACGCGCGGAATGCCAGCTTGCCCAAACAATGATAATGGACATGCTGCCATGAGAGGCGAAACTGCCTGCCAGACGATGGAGGAACATGGAACCATAAATGCCACGCTTGACCCGGACGGTCTGCTGACCATCAGCATGGCCGGAGACTTCGGCATGTCCGGCGGCTGCGCGTCCTGCGAAAGCGCGCAGATCATGCTCGCGCAAGGGGCGAAAAAGCTCCGCTACGAGGCCGCCGCGCTCGGCAACTGGGACAGCAGCCTCGCGGCAACCCTGCACGAACTGGAACGCAGGGCCAATTCTCTGGGAACCCCAACGGACCGTTCGTCCCTGCCACCGAAACTGCGCGAGATACTGGAAATGGCGCAGACGGCAAGCACCGTCGTGGGCCACGCGGCAAGAAAGGAGAGCGGCCCGATCGCCCGTCTGGGCACGCACACGACGGAAGCTTGGACGGAACTGATGAACCTTCTGGACTTCGCGGGCACGACCACGCTCGCGCTGATAGACCTGCTGCGGGGCCGCTCGAAGATGCGCAGGCGGGATTTTTGGGCCGTCATGCAAAACGTCAGCGTGGACGCCCTGCCGATCGTGATCCTGATCAGCTTTCTAGTCGGCATAATCATAGCATTTCTGGGCGCGGTGGTGCTCAAACGCTTCGGCGCGGAGTTCGCCATCGCCTACCTCGTGGGCTACGGCGTTTTGCGAGAGATGGGCGCGATCATGACCGGCGTCATCATGGCGGGCCGCACGGGCGCGGCCTTCGCAGCGCAACTGGGCAGCATGAAGGTCAGCGAGGAAATCGACGCGCTCCAGACCCTCGGCATATCGCCGAACGAGTTTCTCGTGCTCCCGCGCGTGGTGGCGCTGGTGCTCATGATGCCCGTGCTGACGGTCTTTGCGGACCTCGTGGGCATATTCGGCGGCTATCTGGTGGCGGTCAGCATGATGGGAGTGCCCTCGAACCAGTTCTACACGGGTCTGGACTTCGTGGCCGGGCCGCTGGACTTTCTTCTGGGCCTGTTCAAAGGCATGGTATTCGGCGTACTCATTGCAACGGCAGGCTGCATGAAGGGCATGCAGTGCAAGAGCAGCGCGGACGCCGTGGGCGTTGCCGCGACAAAGGCCGTGGTCATGGGCATAACGCTTCTGATTTTCGCCAACGCGATCATAGACTGGGCGGCGGCCCACTTCGACATATGAGCGCGGACGTCCACATACAGGTGCGGGATCTGACAATGGCCTACGGGAGCCGCGTCATAATGCACGATATGAGCTTTGAGGTTCTGCGCGGCAGCGTCACGGCCATCGTGGGCGGCTCCGGCTGCGGCAAGAGCACCCTTCTGCGCCACATGATCGGCCTGCTTGAACCGGTGAAAGGCGACGTGCTCTACAACGGGGAGAGCTTCACGCAGGCCCATCCCGCAAGGCGCAGCGAGATGCTGCGCCGCTTCGGCGGGACCTACCAGCAAGGCGCGCTGTGGAGCGACATGACGCTGGCGGAGAACGTGGCCCTGCCTCTGGAACAGTACACGACGCTGCCCCCGAAGGACATACGGCGCATCGTGGAGCTGAAGCTCGCGCTGGTGGGCCTCGGCGGCTTCGAGGAATACGCCCCGGCGGACATCAGCGGCGGCATGCGCAAGAGGGCGGCCCTCGCCCGCGCGCTCGCGCTGGATCCCGAGGTGCTCTTCTTCGACGAGCCTTCCGCCGGGCTGGACCCCATAAGCTCCAAGCGGCTGGACGACCTTATTCTTCAGGTCTGCGACAGCACGGGCGCGACGGTCATACTCGTGACCCACGAGCTGCCGAGCATCTTCGCCATCGTGTCTCAGGCACTGTTTCTGGACGCGGAAACGCAGAGCCTCGCCGCTGCGGGCAGCCCCGCGCAACTGCGCGACGACCCGCCGAGCGAAAACATCCGCCGCTTCTTCACGCGGGAGGGCAGCCAGTGAAAACCGCTGCGCATACATTTTTCCGCCGACTTCCGCCCTCAAAGACGCATTCCGGCTTTCCCGGCAGGCATTTTAACGTAAACTTGGGTAAATCGTGAGCAAACAGGCAAATCCACGTCTTGTAGGTGCCTTCATGGTGGTGGGCGTTCTGCTCGCCATAGTAGTCGTGACGCTTATCGGCTCCTTCCGCGCCTTAAGGCGCGGCAGACCTTCGTCATCTTCTTCGAATCCTCCGTGAACAACCTGAACGTCGGCGCGAAGGTGAAGTGGAAGGGCGTGCCCGTCGGACAGGTGAGCGACATCCGCATACGCTGGAATCAGGACGTGCTGTCCACGGAAGTGCCGGTGTTCGTCCAGATCGACCTGACCCGCCTAGGCATGGAACTGGACGACCCGAAAGTGCTCCGGCAGGAGATAGCCAACGGCATGCGCGCCCAGATGCAATGGGAGAGCCTGATAAGCGGAATGCTGTTCATAGAGCTGAACTACGTGCCCAACGCGGGACCGCCCAAAACCTACGAGAAAGAGCCGCTGTACCCGGAAATTCCCGCCGTGTCCTCCCCCTTCGACGCCATCGGCGACATGGCCTTCGAGATCGCGGACAACCTGCGCCAGATAGATTTCAAGCGCATTTCGGACAACCTGAACTCCTCTCTCGAACGGGTGAACCGCACGCTCGACGAGCTCGACACGCCCGGCCTGAGCCGCAGCCTGAAGTCCGCCGCGAACTCCGTGACCAGTCTGGCCGGTTCCCCGGAGGCGATGCGGATGATCGAGGACGCTTCCGCGACGATGAAGAGCCTTCAGTCCGTCGCGGCCCGGCTCGACGGCATGGCCGAGCCGATGCCCGGACAACTCAAGGAGCTGAGCGATCAAGTAACCGCGACTTTGGCCTCCATACAGGCCACTTCCGACCGCCTGCGCGAGGCC
>JBAZHO010000316.1:0-2902 GCA_041652375.1 Opitutales bacterium
CGGGGTAAGTGCGCAGCACGCAACCCCGGGTAATGATAATAAAACGGAACAAGCGCTGAAAGCGCGACATAACCGTGCGACCATGCCGCGCTTTCAGCGCTTGGATAATATTGGGACGCATACCCCGGGTTCCGCTTCGCTCCACCCGGGGCTTTCTCATGGCGCGCCTTTGGCGCTTCCTCAAAGTGTCCACAAGTCAATGTGAACTACTATAATCAGACCCGCCGGATTCTATTCCACGGGTTGCGAATCCTGTCTGTCAACAGCCGCCATACTGGCTCGGGACGCCATCTTGCGGAATATGCCCGGGCCGTAGATTTCGCGCAGCATCTTGCGCCTGTGCGCAACGGCCATCCTGAAGGCGGCTTTGTCGCCGTACTTCTTGATGGAGAAGGATGTGCACTTCTGGACCCCCGGTTCGGGACGCCATGTCACGGAATACACCTCGCTTATCGTGCCGTTCGGGCCTTTCTTGCGGGTCTTGCAAACCCCCAGAACGCCGGTTGAATTGCGCGCGTCGCGGTAGGCTATGCGTCTGCCGCGCGGCCTTGTGTCGATCTTGTCCAGCTCGGTATGCAGCTTGTCGCGGTATATACGCGCTAGCTCAAGGGCCTTGTCTGCTCCGCCGCACTTCATGTCGCTGAAGAGCTTTGAAAACGTCTTGCCATTTTTATACCCACGCACAAACCAACCGTGTGTGGATCCGGAATCTATACGGCTTATGCCCTTTTCTTTACCGCATTCTTGTTCCATGGACCTCTCCGTGACGAGGTTACTTAGGGAAAAACAACAACTTATCTTAAAGCTGTCTTTAAACTTTTACGGCTATTTGGGCAATATGTTTTAGCTCCAATTAGTGTTTTATCGCTTTGCATGCCCAAACTAACGTATTATTCGCGCAAGTCTTTGATGCCCATGTATTAAATACTACCCGTCGGCATCGTGACAATACGCAGGACGGGTGGCCGCCAGCCCTTGCGGGGCGCGGATTCCGTGTTTTCAATATTATGCCGATCTTTCAGGACTTTTTTCAGGAGGGCTCCTTCCCTCTTTTCCTCGCGCCGATGGCCGGGTTCACCGACATCGCTTTCCGCGATCTGTGCAAGCGCTTCGGGGCGGACGTGCTGGTGTCCGAATTCGTGATGGCGAACGCCGTCCTCGAAGCCGGGCCGCAATCCCGTATATGGGACATGCTCTCATTCTCCGCGTGCCAGAGGCCTTTCGGCATCCAGTTGTTCGGCTCCGTCCCCGCCTTGATGGCCGAGGCCGCGAAGCGCGTGGCCGATCGTCTCGAACCGGACTTCATCGACATAAACTGCGGCTGCCCGGCTCCGAAGATCGTGGATCAGAACGCGGGCTGCGCCTTGCTCATGGACCTTCCGCTGGCCGGGCGCATAGCCGCCGCCGTCGTGAGGGCCGTGCCCGGCCTGCCCGTGACGGCCAAGATTCGCACGGGTTGGGACGCGGAACACATCGTGGCGCTGGAGGCGGCCCGCATTCTGGAGGGCGAGGGCATCGCGGCGCTGACCGTGCACGGGCGCACCCGCGCGCAGGGCTACGGCGGGGACGCGGACTGGGCGCTTATCGGAGAGGTGGCGAGGAACTTGTCGATTCCGGTGATCGGCAACGGTTCGGTCGGCGGGGCCTACCTTCCGGCCCTTGTGCGGGACAGCGGCGTTTCGGGTCTCATGATTGGCCGCGCCGCGCTGGGCAGGCCGTGGATTTTCAGGGACTTGAAGCGCGAGCTGGCGGGGCTGCCCCCCACCCCGCCGCCGGAGGCGCGGGAGAAGCTGGGCACGATGATGGACTACGCGCGGGCGCTTCTCGGGCGCGGCGACGACATCCGCAACATCCGCGCCAAGCTCAAGCCTTTCACCGAGGGCATCGCCGGGGCGCGGAAGCTGCGGGCAGCAATGGACGGGGCGCGAACGTTGGCGGAGCTTGAGGGTCTGCTGGCGCGGATGCCGCTTCAGGCGGTGGATAGCCAGCCGGAAGCGGACTCCGGCCCGGTCTGAGGCTTTCCGCCGCGCGTGGGGCAGCGTTTCGCTCGGTTCCTTCTGCGCCGCGCATCGCTCGCGGGCGTGCTTCATTCTCGCAATTTCAGCGAGTGCTCTCATATAGTCGGCTTCCGTAATGGAAACGTCTTCCCCAGTCAGCCTGATCGCCCTTCTGCACGGCCCGGACCGCCCCGGCATCGTCGCCCGCACTGCGGGTTGGATTTTCGGGCGCGGGGGCAACATTCTGCACGCGGACCAGCACCGCGATGCCGATTCCAATATTTTCTTCCAGCGTATCGAATGGGTTCCGGCAGGCGATAACCTTGAGCTTGAGGCCGCGTTGTTCACGAAGCTGGCGGGCGAGGAGCTTGGCATGAAGGTTCAGGTGGCAAGGTCCGACGCGAGGCCGAAGGTGGCCGTGTTCGTGTCGAAGATCGAGCATTGCTTCCACGACTTGATGCTGCGTTGGAGGGCGGGCGAATTGCAGTGCGAGATGGTTCTTGTCATTTCCAACCACCCGGACATGGAGCAGGCCGCGCATGGCTATGGCGTGCCTTTCCGCCATATTCCGGTGGATCAGGGGAACAAGGCGAGAGCCGAGGAGAAGCAGATTGCTTTCTGCAGGGCGGCGGATGTGGAGTTGATCGTCATGGCGCGCTACATGCAGGTGCTTTCGGATTCGTTCATCAGGAACTGCAATTGCCCGGTCATCAACATCCACCATTCTTTCCTTCCTGCTTTCGCCGGGGCGCGGCCTTATGAGCAGGCTTACAAGCGGGGCGTGAAGTTGATCGGAGCGACGGCGCATTACGCGACGGCCAATCTGGACGAGGGGCCGATCATCCAGCAGGGCGTGGCCCCGGTGAATCATCGCAACGGGGTGAGGGATTTGATGCGCAAGGGGC
>JBAZHO010000317.1:0-2893 GCA_041652375.1 Opitutales bacterium
CCTCATGGGCTACCAGTCGATGCTCTTCGGCGCGCTAACCAAGGTGTTTGCCATCGGCGAGGGCATGCTGCCGCAGGACCGCAAGTCGAATCTGATTTTCAGGCTGGCATCTCTGGAGCGCGGCCTTATAGCGGGCGCTCTGGCCATGCTCGGCGGACTGGGCCTCATAGGAGTAGCCTTGGCGCACTGGGTGAACACCGACTTCGGCCCTCTGGACTACGTTTCCTCGATGAAGCTGGTGGTTCCCGGGATGACGCTTGCAGCCCTCGGCTTCCAGACGATACTTGCGAGCTTCTTCCTTAGCCTGCTGGGCATGCGCCGCAAGTAGATGCCGCCGATGAACACTCTTGAAAGCATACACGATCGCCACGTCAAGACCCGCCGCGTGCAGGTTCTCGCGTCGATGCTGGAGGGCCTGCTGCCCGACGAAGGACTGGCGCTCGACATCGGCTCCGGCGACGGATCGCTGTCCGCCGAACTGATGCGTCGCAAACCCGGTCTGCGCATCGAGGGCATAGACACCCTCGTGCGCCCGCAGACGGCCATCCCCACCAAGCCCTTCGACGGCGTGCGAATCGACGCCCCGGACGGCGCGTACGACTGCTGCCTCTTCGTGGACGTGCTGCACCACGCGGACGAACCCCTCGCCCTGATCGCGGAAGCCGCCCGCGTGAGCCGGGGCCGCATCGTCATAAAGGACCATCTGCGCAACGGACTCTTCGCCCGGCGGACGCTCACCTTCATGGACCGCGTACACAACTCCCGCTACGGAGTGAGCATGCCCTGCCGCTACTGGAGCGAGCAGGAATGGTGCGCCAACATAGCCGCGCTAGATCTGTCCATCGACGTGTGGAAAGACCGCCTGCCCTTGTATCCGCCGTGGGCCAACTGGCTCTTCGGACGCGGACTGCACGTAATCACGAGCCTGAGCCGGAAATGAACGCGGATGCCGACAACGAGGCCCTGACCTTCTGGACGCGCGGCGAAGACTGCTGCGACCCGACGTGGGAAGCCGCTTACGCACGCTTCGAGACGCCCGCCGACGAACGGCTCAAGTTCCGCAGACGCCTCTGCGCGCTGGGCATCGACGGACTGCCCCGGAACCTCCGCGTCGCGGACTTGTTCTGCGGACGCGGCAGCAATCTGGACGTGCTGGAAGAACTCGGCTTCACGAACCTCATCGGCGTGGACCTGTCCCCCGCCCTGCTGCGCCAACACAAAGGCCGCGCGAAGCTGTTCGTCGGCGACTGCCGGGACCTGAAGCTGCCCGACGCGAGCGTGAATCTTATCCTCGTGCAAGGAGGGCTGCATCATCTGCCGCTGCTGCCGCAGGACCTCGAACAATGCTTTGCGGAAATCAGCCGCGTGCTATCGCCCGAAGGACTCGTCGCCTTCGTGGAACCCGCCCTGACGCCCTTTCTGCGCCTCGTGCACCTCTGCTGCCGCAACGCCCTGCTGCGCAAGCTAAGTCCGCGTCTGGACGCCTTGGCGGTGATGATCGAGCACGAACGCGAGACCTATTTCAACTGGCTGTCGCGCCCGGACGAAATCCGCGAACTGGCCGCCCGGCATTTCGATATGATCCTGAACCGCACGCAGTACGGCAAATGGTTCTTCCTAGGACGCGTCAACAAACCCGTGCAAAACGACCCAGTTTGAAGCCCGCCGCGCGAACCAAGATGTAACGATTAAAAATATCAGCCGAAAAACCAGAAGAAGAAATTCTATCCACAGATTACACAGATTTCCACAGATTATAAGAAACAGACTAAGATTGGTTAACCGCAGATAAACGCGGATTTGCGCAGATAAAAACAGGATTTTCTTATTCTTAAAAATCTGCGTATGTCTGCGTTTATCTGCGGTTCCATACTTTTGTTTTTGTTCCCGTAATCTGTGTAATCCACGCTCTCAAAAAGCGGCCTTGAAAAATGCTTTGGGATGCTTCATGATCCGCCGTTCCAGATTTTCCGATCATCTTCAGACCTACGGAGACACACTTTGAGAGACGATTATATCCAAGCCGCACAAAAAGTCATTAAGGACCCCAACATCCTGATCAATGTGGTGTCCCGCCGCGTGAAGCAGCTCAAGATGGGCCAGAAGCCTCTCGTGGAGTCGCTGGAGCGTCTTAGCCCGGAGGATATCGCGCTGCGCGAGATCATGGAGGGCAAGATTTCCTACGAGCTTTGGTCGCCGGACGACAAGTAGGTCTTGTGTTTCGGGGCGCGTTTCCGCCCTGTCGGCGCGCGGCTTTCCATCTTTTTCCGTCTTCGGGCCGAGGCGCGCGCTGGCGTGCGCCGTCGGCCCTTTCCGCATCGTGAGCAAGAAACCCGCAACTGATCGCTTCAAAGAGATTCGCAACGCAAAGGCGCTGCGAGACTTTTTCGTGGAGGACAAGTTCGAGGCGGGCATCATGTTGACGGGCACGGAGATCAAGGCCATCCGTCAGGGACAGGCCCAGATCAGCGAGGCGTTCGTGCGCATGGACAACGATATTCCGGTGCTCTACCACGCGCACATTTCCGAATACGAGTTCGGCAGTTTCGCCAATCACAACCCATATCGCCCGCGCAGGCTGCTGCTGCACAAGAAGGAGATCCGCAAGATCAAGCAGGAGCTTCAGAGCGGCGGGCGCACGGTGATTCCCTTGCGCATGTATTTCAAGAAGGCGCTGATCAAGGTGGAGATCGCCGTGGCGCAGGGCAAGAAGCTCTACGACAAGCGCGACGACATGAAGGCGGCCATCTCGAAGCGCGAGGCCGAGCGGGCGATCCGCAGGGAAGAGAGAAGAATTTTTATCCACAGATTACGAAAACAAAAGTATTTAACCGCAGAGAAACGCAGACATACGCAGATTTTAAGAATAAGAAAATTCTGTTTTAATCTGCGC
>JBAZHO010000318.1:0-2893 GCA_041652375.1 Opitutales bacterium
CCGGCAGCGAAGAGGCCTCCGGCACCGTGCCTTGGGCCGCCCCTTCGCAATGGGAAGGTGCCGGTCCCGGTCTGCCCAACATTCCCGTTCAGAACTAGGCCGTGGAATGCGACACGGGGCAGTCCGCAGGTTGCCTCTACGTGGTGGGCACGCCTCTGGGCAACAGGGAGGACCTTTCCCCAAGAGCGGCGCGAATACTCACGGAGGCGGACCTGATAGCGTGTGAGGACACGCGCACTAGCCAGCGGATTCTCCAGCCGCTGGGCATCGTCACGCCCACGATCGCATACCACGAGCATAACGAGCAGCGGCAGGCCATCGTGATTGCCGACGCCGTGCAGAGCGGCAGGCGCATCGCCCTGATTTCCGACGCAGGCATGCCCGCCATCAGCGACCCCGGCTTCCGCGTGGTGCGCGAATGCAGGCGCAGGGGCCTGACTGTGATCCCCATCCCCGGCGCGACGGCGGCCATGACGGCGCTGGCCGCGTCCGGCCTGCCCAGCGACGGCTTCCTCTACCTTGGGTTCCTGCCCGCGAAGACGGCGGCCCGCAAGCGGACTTTCGAGCAGTACCGCGACTTCCCCTACACGCTGGTTTTTTACGAATCCACCCACCGGATCGAGGCCTTTGTCGATGACCTGATCGAGGTGCTCGGCCCGGAGCGCACCATTTGCATCGGGCGGGAACTGACCAAGATGCACGAGACTTTTTACGCAGGAACGGCGGCGATTGTGAAGGAGCGGCTTGCCAAGGGCAGCACCAAGGGAGAGTTTGTCGTGATGATCGCCAAGGAGGGCTATTCCCTTGAAAACTGACGGCGGCGAGGTCGCGTCTGTCATCGACATCGGCAGCAACACGATCAAGTTCCTCGTCGCCGCAAAGGGCCTGAAGGTGCTCGACCACGGCTCGGAGGATGTCCGCATCGGCACCGGCATGGGCAGGGGCGGCCCGATTGTCTTGCAGGAACAGGCCATGAACGCCGCTGCGCAGTGCGTGCGCCGCTTATGGGAGGGCGCGGAGGCTTTCTCGCCCAAACACCGCTGCATCGTGGCGACCAGCGCCGTGCGCGACGCCCGCAACCGCGACGACTTCGCTGGCATGGTGCGCGAGGCCACGGGTGAGGAAATACGGATCCTGACCGGCGTGGAAGAGGCGCAGTACGTTGGCGACGGCGTCGCGCACGACCCAAATATCGCCGCGCGCAAACCGTTTTATCTTATGGACCTTGGCGGGGGCAGCCTTGAGATCCTCGAATACGGCGGCGGCATGGTCCGGCAGAAAGTCAGCCTGCCCCTTGGCGCGGTGCGCCTGAAGGAAAAGCTCATAGCCGACCCGGCGGCCCCGATGAACAAGGGCGACATTGCCGAGGTGGCCGAATACATCGCCGAATCTCTCTTCGCCAGCGGCTTCGACTTCAGAAGCCCGGCGGCAATGGTCGGCACGGGTGGGGGCCTGACCCACGCCCGCTTCCTCATAGGGGCGGACAAAGGCCTGAGCCAGCAGGATTCCAGCCCGATGCTGTCCCTCGGCGACATGCGTGCCCTGATGCTGAAAGTGTCCGGCATGAGCATCGCCGAGAGGCGCAATCTGCCGCATCTGCCGGCGGCCAGAGCGGACATAATGCCCGTTGCGATGATAGTGCTGACGACCGTCATGGAACTGGCCACAGCGGGCAGCATAGTTCACTCCTTCTACAACCTGCGCTACGGCATCGCCGCAGAGCTGCTGGGGGACTAGGCCTTGGCCGCGCCTTGCGACCTGTCGCGCAGGGCCTGCACGACCGCCTTGAAATCTTCCGGCAGGGGGGCTTCAAGATTCAGGGGTTCGCCGCTAATGGGGTGGGGGATGGTCAGCTTCCACGCGTGCAACATCACGCGCGGCACAGGGATTTCCTTGGGCCACGAGTTCATCTGCCAGCCGTAGGCCGGGTCCCCGGCGAGGGGGTGCCCGATGTGCGACATGTGCACGCGCACCTGATGCGTGCGTCCGGTGTGGATGCGCACGCGCAGCAGCGTCGCCGTCCTGTCGAAGCGTTCCACGATCTCCCATTCGCTCAGGGCGGGGCGTCCCCAGTCGCGCACGCTCATCTTCTGCCTGTTCGTGGGGTGCCGTCCGATGGGCGCGTCAACCGTGCCGCCGGGCAGGCTCGGGCCGCCCGCGACCAGCGCGAGGTAGCATTTGTTCGTCTGCCTCTCCTCGAACGACTTGGCGAGGGCCAGAAAGGCCGCGTCGGTCTTGGCCGCCACCATCACGCCGGAGGTTTCCTTGTCCAGCCTGTGGACGATGCCGGGGCGTTCCTCTCCGCCTATGCCGCTGAGGCTGCCTTTGCAGTGGAACAGGAGGGCGTGGACGAGTGTGTTTTCCGCCGTGCCCGCGCCGGGATGCACGACCATGCCGGGGGCCTTGTCGATGGCCAGCATGTGTTCGTCCTCGTAGATGACGCGCAGCGGGATGTCCACTGGGCGCAGCCTTGCGGGCTGAACCGGGGGGATGCCGAAGGAGATCATGTCGCCCGCGCGGAGCTTTTCGCTCTTGTCGAGCGCCTCGTCGTCGCGCCAGACAAGCCCGGCCTCGAAGAGCTCCTGGACGCGGCTGCGGCTAAGTTCCGGCAGCTCCGCGCACAGCACCTTGTCGGCCCTAACGCGGTTCATCGCCTCGCTCACCTCGAATGACCTGTCAACGCTTTCATCGCACATGACGGACGATCATGCGCCTAAGCAACGCGGAAGTCACGCCTTCCCACGCGCTGATGCGTAAGGCGGAGGCGCATATTGTCGCGGGCGGGCAAATGTGTTTGCGGCCTTGGGCCAAGGGCGTTGTTGTTCAACTTTCATGTCGGAAGCCGCTGCCATTTCGATCACTGGCGTTTCAATGCGCTACGAGGACGGCCCCC
>JBAZHO010000319.1:0-2885 GCA_041652375.1 Opitutales bacterium
CCCGCCGTACACCTTGCCCGGCCATCGGCAGAAGTTGTCCCATATCGAGGGCTTGCGCCCTCCTTCGTTCGCCCCACCCTCTATCTGGTAGGCCGCCGTTGCCGCGCCCCAAAGGAAGTCCTTCGGGAAAATACTGTTGCTTTTGTTTTCCTGCATACGCTCCACCGTTCACGCTAAGTGACCGAGCATCGTTCATCAAGGGTTACGATTGCGTTTCGCCGCCAAGAACCCGAATCCCGCAGTTGAAACGGCCAACCCGCGCTGTGAAATATCCGTATCGCGCAGGCTCGATAAGCCAAAAATGGTCGGGGCGGCCGGATTTGAACCGACGACATCTTGCTCCCAAAGCAAGCGCTCTACCAGGCTGAGCCACGCCCCGAAAAAGAGAACCAACACTACATAGGCCCGCGCCGCCGCTACGCGAGCATGAAAGTCCGCTGCGGGCAACAAAGTGGGGAACTCATAACGACGCCAATGACGCTGATCGGAGCCGTTCTGACGTTGAAGCACTGAAGGTGCGGCATGAGATAGCCCGGGGTGCGCGAAGCAAACCCCGGGGAAACGATAGAAAAAATACATTCTGGAGCGCTGCAAGCGCGGCCCTCTTTCCGCATTACATGCCAGAGGGCAGCGCGAATCCGATTCGAGCTTCTGACATCAAACGGAGTCACTTCCGGCAACAAATGCCTTTCCGGGGCGGGATGCTCGGGCGTCGCCTTACATGTACACGATGCGGCTGCATGAATCGCAGCGCGTCAGCGTTCCGTGAAAGCGGGCCTGCTGGATCACGTCGTTGGATACTTTCAGGTGACAGCCCATGCAGTGCTGGTCCTCGACCGGAACGACGTAGGGGTGGCGTTTCACGCGGCCTTTGACGTAGATGTATGTGGCCATGGCGGATTCGGGGATCGCCGCGCGGGCCTCGACTAGCTGCGTCTCCGCGTCGGCGAGGTCGCCTTGTATGGAGCCGAGCACGCGTTGCAGCGTCGCTATGTTGCCGCGCAGGCGGGCAATTTCCGTGTCGGCGGTTTTCTGCCGCAGGGCCAGTTCCTCGACGGTCTCGTCGAGCTTGATCATCACTTCGATGGTCTCGGTTTCGAGGCGGTCTATAAGCTCGCCCGCGCCGTCGATCTGCTTTTCGAGCGCGGCGTATTCTTCGTTCTTTTTGACCTGAAGTTGCTGGGTGCGGAAGCGGTTGCGCTGTTCCTCGGCCTGCATGGTGCTGTGTTCCAGCTCCCTGCGGCGCACTTCGAGGGCTTTGTGCTCGTCGCGTGCGCGGCGCAGCGCCTCCTCAACGCCGAGTATCTCGCGCTCGACAGCAGCGATCTGCAACGGCATGTCCTCAAGCCGCCGCACAATGTCATCCCGGCGCACGTCCCGATCCTGCAGGACGAGCAAATTCTCAATCAAGGGGTCAAGGCCCATTGCATCAAGGTTTCCCCGAACGGGGCGCATGTGGCAAGGGAAAAGCTCCTCGCGCTTGCAAAGAGGCGTCCGCGATGCCAGAAAACACGCCATGCCAGAGAGCAAGAACGACAATCTCGGCCCGACGGGGGCCATTCTTTACGATCTTCCTTCGTCCTACGTCCCGCACAAGGGCACGGGGCTGCTGCATATGTCGCGTTTTCTGGCCAAGATTCGCAAGCATCTGGCCGGTGAATTGCCCGCCAGCTACCAGCGCAACTTCTGCCGTGGTTTCGACGGCTTCCTCTGCGCGCATCTGGGGGTCGATCCCAAGGCCGTCGTGGAGCTTGTGCGGGAGTGCGGGGCCGACGAGGCGCTTCTGGACAAGCGGCTGGCGGAGCTGCTGCCGGGGGACCTGCGTGTTCACGTCTGGAACCGCGAGCTTGTGCAAAAGGGCATGAGCGAGATGGGCCGCCAGAGACTGGAGGAGATCAAGGCCGACATGGGCATCGCCCATCGCACGGACCTGATAAGCTTCGCCGACATGATCGACTTCGACGAAGGCCGCATCAAGTAGTCTCCACAAAGAGATATATAGCGATTTCCATAAGAAAACCGAAATAAAACCCAGAATTTTATCCACTGATAAGCAGGGATTTACACAGATTATAGAAAAGAGGAGGTTCTGATTTTCTAATCCCTTTGTCATCCCTGCTTATCTGTGGATAAAAACTCTTCTCCGCGTTTCTTCCAATCCGTGTAATCCGCGTAATCTGCGGATAAACTCTTAGTCTGCAATTTCGGCGGGCTTTTGAGAATCGTTATCAGCCCTTAGTTACCCCCCTGCCCGCGCACGGCGGCCAGCGCCCTCTTGGCGGCTCGGCCCACTTCGGCGTCGCTGTCGCCCTGACGATCCGCGAGGAACGCGTCCGCCGCGCCTGCGCTTAGGCCGCAGGAACCCAGCGCCTTGATCACCGCCAGCCGGTAGTTGCGGTCCTGATGATCTATCAGACGCCTGACCTCCGGGATGCAGGAATCGTGAAATCCGATGGCCATGAAGGCCTCGCAGGCGGCGTCGCGCACGACCCAGTCCTCGTCGCCGAGGCCGGACGTGACCAGCGGCAACGCGGCGGCGGCAGCCGGACCCATGCCCCGCAGGGTGGCAAGCATCAGCAGTCTGCGGTCCTGACGCCGATTGTGCAGAAGACGGGAAATATCCGAAAGGCAGTCCCCCACTCCGCCGAGCGCGGCAAAGGCGGCGGCGGCGGCCTTGGCCACGTCCATGTTGCCGTCCTCCATGCGCTCAATGATTAGCCGCACGGCTGGCAGGCCCGCGTCGCCGGACTTTGCAAGCGATTCGAGGGCCAGAATGCGCACCGGGTCGCGCTCGTCGCGCAAGACCTTGCGCAGGGCCGGCAGCGAAGCCGCAGGCACGCCGTTGCGCCCCAGCATCCCCGCCGCCCGCTCTCGCAGGCCCACGT
>JBAZHO010000320.1:0-2882 GCA_041652375.1 Opitutales bacterium
CAGAGGCCGTGACGCCATGCGTGATGTTCGCCGCGTTTGCCTTCCGCGCCCGAGAGGAAGTTGCCGGAGTAGAACTGCACGGCTGGTTCGGTGGTTAGGATTTCCATGACCCTTCCGCTGGCGGCGTTATACAGTGCCACCTGCTTTTTCAGGCTTCCGTCAGCGTTGGCGAATATGAAGTTGTGGTCGTAGCCGCCGCCCAGCGTTAGCTGCGCGTCTTCCGCACCGATCCGTGATCCGATCGTCATGGGCGCGCGGAAGTCGAAGGGCGTGCCGTCCACGGGGCGCAGTTCGCCCGTCGGGATCAGCTTTGCGTCAACCGGGGTGTAGCGGTCCGCCAGTATCTGAAGCTCGTCCCCGAGGATGCTGTTGTCCGCGCTGCCGGAGAGGTTGTAATACATGTGGTGGGTCAGGTTGACGGGCGTCGCCTTGTCGGTCGTGGCCGTGTAGGATATCTGAAGTTCCTGCTGCTGGTTCAGGCTGTAGCTGATGCTCACGTCCAGATTTCCGGGGTAGCCGTTTTCGCCGTCGGGGCTGAGGCGGTGCAGCGTGACGCCCACGGCGGCGTCGCACTCGAAGGGCTTCGCGTCCCACACCACTTTGTCGTAGCCCGGCTTGCCGCCGTGAAGGCTGTTTTCGCCCTCGTTCTGCGTCACCTGATAGTCCGTGCCGTCGATCGTGAAGCGGCCCTTGGCTATGCGGTTGCCGTAGCGTCCGATGGCCGCGCCCTGAAACGTGCTGTCCTCCGCGTAGCCGGGGACGACGGACTCGAAGCCCAGAACCACGTCGCCGGGTTTTCCGCTTCTGTCAGGCACGTCGATCGACTGCACGACGCCTCCCCATGTGCTGATGCGCACCGTCATGCCCTTGCCGTTGCAAAGGGTGTAAAGTTGGACGGGTGTGCCGTCGGGGGCGTTGCCCCATTGTTGGACGCTTACGTTCATGGCTGGTTTGGTGGATTCGGACTGTTTGCCGCACGCGCTGGCGCAGCAGATCACAAGCGCGGCAAGCGCCGCGCCGGACAGGCGTTGAAATGTCATCATGTTTATCGGGGTAAGGGGAGGTTGGGTGTTCTGAAACCGGCCATCAGAGCCAGAAGCTGAAGTAGAGATACATCGAGATCACAAGAAGAATGACGATCGTGGCCAGCACGGTGTTGCCTGTGCCCCAGCTCGCCTTCACGTCCGGCTGGTTCCTCACGGTTCCGTAGGTGAGACCTCTGGTCTTGATGTCCGGCGGGGCGTCGGTCAGGAATGAGGCGACAATTACGATCGCCACGCTGATGACGAAGAGCACGCCCGTGGCGTATAGGAAGTTGAAGTCGCCGATGACGGCGAGAAAGTGCGGGGAGTCGATCTTGCCCGCCGTCGTGCCGAAGAAGGTCTGTAAGCAGAGCTTAATCATGCCCAGCACGAAGCCGCAGCTCAGGCCCCACACCGCGCCGTTGGAATTGATGCGCGGCCAGAACAGGCCGAGCAGGAACACGGCGGCGATCGGCGGGGCCAGAAAGCCCTGCACGCTCTGGAGATACTGGTAGAGGCCGCCGCTGGAAACGAGTTTCATCACGGGGATCCACAGGATGCCCAGTCCCACGACGACCACCGTCGCGGCGCGGCCCACAAATACGTAGTGCGGCTGACTGCGTCCGGGGCGGATTTTCTCGTAAATATCGACCGTGAACAGCGAGGCGCTGGAGTTGAACAGCGACGCGAGCGAACTCATGAGCGCGGCCAGCAGACAGGCGATGATCAGGCCCCTTATGCCGACGGGAAGCAGGGTGGCCACGAGCGTCGGGAACACCTGATCCCCGTTGATGCCCATCGTGCCGTCCGCAAGTTCCTTGAGCGGGATGTGGATTATGCCGCGTTCGTTAAGCGCCCAGCCGATAAGGCCGGGGACTAGGAAGATGAGCACCGGGGTTACTTTGAGCAGGCCGCCGAACAGCGCGCCGCGCCGGGCCTGCGTCAGGTTGCGGGCCGTGAGGGTGCGCTGCACGATGTACTGGTCGGTACACCAGTACCAGATGCCGATGATCGGGGAGGCGATGATCACGCCCAGCCACGGGAACTCCGGGTCGGACAGGGGCCGCCATAGCGCGAACTGCTGCGCGTGCGGCTTGGCGATGGCGATCAGTTCGCTCCAGCCGCCCAAGGCGTGCAGCCCGTAAAATGAGACGAAGCAGGAGCCGAGGATCAGCAGTATGGCCTGCGGGGCCTCCGTGTACATCACGGCGCGCATGCCGCCGATGACGGTGTATATGCCGGTGATGGTGACAGTCAGGAACGCGCCGACCCAGAACGCGGCCTCGGGCGAGCCGAAAGTGCCGGGCAGCAGGGACTCGAACACGAGCGCGCCCGCATAGACCGTCACGCTGACCTTGGTGAAAATGTATGCCACGAGGGAAACCACGCTCAGAATCCAGCGGGCCTTTGGGCCGAAGCGTTTCTCAAGATACTCCGGCATGGTATAGACGCCGGACTTGTAGTAAAAGGGCACGAAGATGTAGGCCAGCAGGACGAGCACCCATGCGTGCAGTTCCCAGTGCGCCATGGCCAGCCCTGTCGAGGCTCCCTGTCCGGCGAGGCCGACGATGTGCTCGGACCCGATGTTGGAGGAGAAAATCGACGCGCCGATCAGGAAGAAGCCTGCGTTTCTACCAGCAAGGAAGTAGTCGGCGGTGTTCTTGAGGCGTCTTCCGCACCATATCGTTATGCCTGCTATACAGCAGAAGTAGAGGGCAATGATGGTCCAGTCCAGCCAGTGCATTTTTGGGGGTGTTTTGGGGGTGGGGTGGTAGTGGTTAAAAGGGGCGGATCATTGGCCGTAGTAGGCATTTGGTCCGTGTTTTCGGGTGAAATGTTTGTCCAGCAGATAGTTGGGGA
>JBAZHO010000321.1:0-2872 GCA_041652375.1 Opitutales bacterium
TGTGCGGGAAAATGTCGTCCGTTATGCCTTGGAAGAGGATCGTGTATTCCTTGACGTGCTCGTAGAAGTCGTTCGGCCCGGAGTCCCATACCTGACTGGCGTTCTGCCCCTTGAGGAAGAGGTAGGCGCGGTTGATTACCAGCCACATTTCCTCGGCGATCTGGTCGCGTATCATGCGGGCGTTTTCGCGCGCCGAATAAACGCAGCTTATCAGCGAACTGGGATTGTCGCGGCTGAAGGTGTAGAAATCCATCACCGTCTCGCTGGTGATTTCCTTGAAAAGGGTGCGGAACAGGGCCAGATCTCCCGTGCTTTGCAGGATGGCTTCCCAGTGGCGGGCCGCCGCGTGATCCGTGCCGTTGGTCTCAAGCAGCAGTTGAAGGTTCACGTCAACAAGCCGCGCCGTGTTCTCGGCGCGCTCGATATAGCGGCTCATCCAGAAAAGCGAATCCGCCACGCGGCAAAGAAGCATCTTTCTGGGTGTCTTGTTGTTGAAATCCGTCTGCTGGGACGGATGCATGCTCATGTTTTGTGCGCTCATGCGTCTTCGTGTAGAACCCAAGTGTCTTTGCTGCCGCCGCCCTGCGAGGAGTTCACGACGAGGCTTCCCTTGCGCAGCGCGACGCGCGTGAGGCCGCCGGGGATGATCTCGATGTTCTCGCCGTACAGGATGAAGGGGCGCAGGTCGATGTGCCGCCCCTCGAAGTTTTCGCCGCACCATGTCGGGTGGCGGGAAAGCATGATCGGATTCTGGGCTATGTAGTTGCGCGGGTTGGCCGTGACGGCGGCGCGGAACTCGGCCACCTGTTCTTTGGTGGAATGCGGGCCGATAAGCATGCCATAGCCGCCGGACTCGTTCGCCGCTTTCACGACGAGGTTTTCCATGTTTTCGATGATGAACTTGAAGTCATCCGGCTCGTCGGCCAGATACGTGTCCACGTTGGGCAGGATGGGGTCTTCGCCGAGGTAATATTTGATCATCTTCGGGACGAAGGCGTAGATCACCTTGTCGTCGCAGACGCCCGTGCCGATGGAGTTCGCAAGGCCGAGGTTCCCGGCGCTGTACGCCCTGACAAGGCCCGGAACGCCAAGCACGGAGTCCGGCCTGAACACCTCCGGGTCGAGAAAGTCGTCGTCGATGCGCCTGTAAAGGACGTGAATCTGCTTCAGGCCCTGAATGGTGCGCACGAACACCTTGTTGTTTTCCACGACAAGGTCGCGGCCTTCGACGATCTCTATGCCCATCTGACGGGCCAGAAAGCAGTGTTCGAAATAGGCACTGTTGTAGCTGCCGGGCGTGAGGAGCGCGATCGTCGGGTTGTCGATGCCTTCGGGCGCTATGCTGCGCAGCATCCGCAGCAGCTTCTGCCCGTAGTCCAGCACGCTGCGCACGCCCGCCTCCGGGAAGAAGTTCGGGAAGAGCCTCTTCATGGCCTGACGGTTCTCCAGCACGTAGCTGACGCCGGACGGGCAGCGTGCGTTGTCCTCCAGCACGAGGTAGCGGCCCTTGTCGTCGCGGATCATGTCCGTCCCGCAGATGTGTATATACACGTCGCGCGGAACCTTGATGCCCCTGAACTCCGGTCGGTAGTGCTTGGCGGAGAGCATGTAATGCTCTGGAATGACACCGTCCTTGAGAATCTTCTGGTCGGTGTAGATGTCCTTGGTGAAAAGGTTCAGCGCCGTGATGCGCTGCTTGAGCCCCCGCTCGACAAGCTCCCATTCGCTCTTCGGTATGATGCGCGGAATGAGGTCGAAGGGGAATATGCGCTCCGTGCCCTCGGTGTCGCCGTACACGTTGAAGGTGATCCCGGCGCGCAGGAAAGACACCGAAATGGCCTCCTTGCGTCGCTCGAAATCCTGTCTGCACATCGTGCCTATGCGCTCCGCGAACGATGCGTAGTGCGGTCGCACGGAGCCGTCAGACGCGAACATTTCATCGAAAAACAGGCCTGTATCGTATCCTTTGAAATCCATCGGGAGAGTGTGACAAGCATGCTGAAGCTTCCCATGTGCCAGCTTGCCCCGACACCGTGAGAATGGACGCTTTTCCACGAAAGCGTCATGAGGGTACGCGGAAATGCCCTCATCCCAATGTAGTTCAAAACCACGAGGATGCAAACGGACGGGACCAGCGGCAGACCTTGGCGGACTCTTACACGTTCAGGCCCTGACGGATCAGAAGGGCTTCGGGGTCGGGATCGCGGCCCATGAAGTCGCGGAACAGCTCGGCGGCTTCCTTGGCGTTGCCCCTGCTGAGAACTTTCTCGCGGAATTCGGTCCCGACGGCACGGTTGAGCACGCCCTCTCGCTGGAAGCGGGTGAACGCGTCTGCGTCCAGAACCTCGGCCCACTTGTAAGAATAGTAGCCTGCCGCGTAACCCATAGGGCTTGAAAACAGGTGCCCGAAGGAACGGGAGTTGTTCGGGATGGGCGTTCTGGTCGTCGGCAGATAACCTTTCTGAATCTCCGCCACGACTTCGTCCAGATCCCGCCCTTTGTGGCGCGGGTAGTTCAGGTGCAGCTCCAGATCCATCTTGGCGAAGGAAAGCTGGCGCATGGCCGTGATGGCCGCGCCGAAACGCCGCGCCGCGAGCATCTTGTCGAAGGTGGCCTGCGGGATGGCTTCCCCGCTCTGGTAGTGCCGCGCAAACAGGTCCAAGCTTTCGCGTTCCCATGCCCAGTTCTCCAGAATCTGGGAGGGCATCTCTACGAAGTCCCATGCCACATTCGTGCCGTTGAGCGAGCGCACGGGTACGTTGCCCAGCAGGTGGTGCAGCAGGTGGCCGAACTCGTGGAAGATGGTCTCGACTTCTCGGTGCGTGAGCAGCGCGGGCTTGTCACCCTGCGGCTCCGTAAGGTTGACAAGCCC
>JBAZHO010000322.1:0-2854 GCA_041652375.1 Opitutales bacterium
GGCCGTCAAGATCGACCTTGCGACCAAGGGCACAGAGAAGTCCATCACCGAGGCCGTTCGCACCTCGATCAATCCCAAGGTCATCGACGTGCCCAATCCGGCCTCCGGGCGCATGACCATCGACGGCGTGGCCAAGGACGGCATTCAGGTGAAGGTTCGCGCCCGCGTCACCGTGCGCTCCAATCTGGAGAAGTACGTCGGCAGCGCCCAAGAGGAAACGATCATCGCCCGCGTGGGCGAAGGCATCGTGACGACCATCGGCAGCGCCGAGAGCTACAAGTGGGTGCTCGAAAATCCGGACTCCATCTCCCGCACGGTCCTGCACCGCGGTCTGGACACCGGCACGGCCTTTGAAATCCTTTCAATCGACATCGCGGACGTGGACGTGGGCGACAACGTGGGCGCAAAGCTTCAGGAAGCGCAGGCCATGGCCAACAAGAACATGGCGCAGGCGCAGGCCGAAATCCGCCGCGCGGCAGCCGTCGCGCAGGAGCAGGAAATGAGGGCCAAGGTGGAGGAAATGAGGGCCAAGGTAGTCGCGGCGGAGGCCGAGATTCCGCTGGCCATCGCCGAAGCGTTCCGCAGCGGCAACCTCGGCATCATGGACTACTACCGTCTGCGCAACATCCAGAGCGACACGGACATGCGCGGCGCCATCGCCAAGCCGCAGACCCCGGATTCGGGCAAGAGCAACTTGGCCTAAGCGGCGCGAAGCCGTTCCAGAGCGCGCCCGTGCGGTCCCAGCCCGCAGGGCGCGTCCAGCCGCGAAATACATAGTCTCAAACCTCGAAGCCTAAAACGATGAATCTGCACGCGCTTCCAATTCTGGCCAAGATCGACGATTTCCTGTTCTTCATAGTCATCGCCGTGTTCGGACTTATCCGGTTCATATCTTCGCAGATGAAGAAGACGGACGCGGACGAAACCCCGGACGTCAGCCCGGAGGAGCAGGCCCGCCGCACCCGGCAGATTCAGGAGGAGATACGCCGCCGCCTCGTCGAGAGGATGGAACAGGAGCCAGCGTCGCAGCCGATGCAACGTCAGAACCCCGCGCCGCAGGCGAATCCTTACGTCAAGCAGACGCCCGTTTACCAGATACACACCGCGCCGTCACAGGTCGCTTCCAACGAGGCCGTGCGCAGGGCGGACATCATGACGCGTCTCGCAGAGGCCAAGGTGCAGGAAGAGGAGAGCCGCGTGCGCGCGCTCCAGTTGCTGGCAAAGTATTCAAAAGCGCGGGAAACGGCGGCTGCCGCGCCTCATCCGCGCCGCTCCGTCTCGAACGCGGCGGGCGTCATTTTCACCCTGAGGGGCAACCCGGCTGCCATGCGTGAAGCCGTCATTATGTCGGAAATCATCGGCGGGCCAATCTCGGAAAGACACGGGAACTCCTGCCCCGGTTTCGAGCAGTCGTAGGTCCCGGTCGCCTTGATCGCGCGCATTCGATTGTCCGTCATTCATCTCCAAAAGCGAGTCGGGATGGCCCGGATCGAACGGATGCGGGCAAAAACGCTTGCCCGGCACGCGAATAGCTACCAAGTTGTTCCGGCTGCACGAGAAGCCTTGTACGCTCCCGGAGACTTGTCCGTGGGCGCATGAAGTCCTCCCGCGCGTCAACGCGCACGTGGCTTCCCGAGACTGAACGGTGGCCGCGTCAGGTCGCCAGTCATTTTTCAGAAGAGAGATACAGTATCACCATGCGTACCGACAACACGATGCCGCGCGGCCTTCCAGCCGCCCAAGGCCTGTACGATCCCCGCAACGAGCACGACAACTGCGGTGTGGGTTTCCTTTGCCATCTCAAGGGCAGGAAGTCTCACGACATCGTTGTCAACGCTCTCAAAATGGTGCGCAACATGGATCATCGCGGCGGTTGCGGCTGCGATCCCGACACGGGCGACGGCGCGGGCCTCTTCCTGCAGCTTCCGTACAAGTTCTTCCGCAAGGCCGCCCCGGCGTGCGGAATCGAGCTTCCCGAGGACGGCCAATATGCCGTCGGCATGATATACCTGCCCCGCGACGCCGCAGAGCGCCAGCAGGTTGAGGCTGCATACGAGCAGGTGGTGCGCGACGAGGGGCAGAGCGTCCTCGGCTGGCGCACCGTGCCCGTCATGGGCGAGACCCTCGGCAAGGCCTCCAAGGCCTGCGAACCGGTCATGCGGCAGCTCTTCGTGGGCCGCGCCGCGAACCTGAAGACCGATCAGGACTTCGAGCGCAAGCTCTACGTCATCCGCCGCTGCGCGGACAAGGCCGTGGCCGCGTTGAACCTCGCGGAAGCGGACTCATTTTACACCGCATCCCTGTCCGCCCGCACGATCCTGTACAAGGGCATGCTGACCACGAGCCAGCTCGACCACTACTTCCCCGAGCTGCACGACGAGGACATGCAGAGCGCGATGGCGCTGGTGCACAGCCGTTTTTCCACGAACACCTTCCCGAGCTGGCCGCGCGGCCAGCCCTTCCGCTACATGTGCCACAACGGTGAAATCAACACCGTGCGCGGCAATGCCAACTGGATGCACGCGCGGCAGATGCTTCTGGGCACGGGCGTTCTGGGCAAGGACATCGGGAAGATTCTCCCCATCATCGACGAGAGCGGTTCGGACAGCGCCATGTTCGACAACTGCATGGAGTTCCTCGTGCTCTCCGGCAGGCCCCTGCACCACGCGGTGATGATGATGATCCCGGAACCTTGGGAGCGCCACCAACACATGTCGCAGGCCAAGAAGGACTTTTACGAGTATCACGCCTGCATGATGGAGCCTTGGGACGGCCCGGCCTCCATCGCATTCTGCGACGGCGTGTCGATCGGCGCGGTGCTCGACCGCAACGGCCTGCGCCCGTCCCGCTTCTA
>JBAZHO010000323.1:0-2844 GCA_041652375.1 Opitutales bacterium
GTGGAAGCGCCCGAAGACATGCGCCGTTACCTCGTTTACAAGGGCAGCGTGTCCATCGACGGCATCTCGCTGACCGTGGCTGGCGTGGACGGCGACTGCTTCCACGTCTGCCTTATCCCGCACACGATGGAGGTCACGAACCTGCACGCGCGCAAGGCCGGGGACCGCGTGAACCTCGAAAGCGACATGCTTGCCAAGTACGTCGAGCGCATCATCGAGGCGCGCGCGCAGTGATGCCTGTGCGGGCTGGAGCTGGTTTCACTGCCCGGTCCGCCGACGGCAGGGGCCGGTCCTTTCGGACCGGCCCCGGTGTTTTGAATGCGTGTCAGGCTCTGGAACGGGTTTTCCCGTTTTAGCAGAGTCTAGTAGGCGTAGAACCACTCGGCGTCGTCGGAATCCCAGCACCAAGGGAACCAGTTTTCGGCGGTCCAGAACCAGCCTATGGAATCGGTGTACATCCACACGTTGTCCGTGCTCTCTCCCCAGGTCCAGATCCATCCGTCCGTGATGCGGGGGGCGTAAACCCAGGGATAGTATCCGTCCCAGAACATGCAGAACCAACTGTTCATCTTCCAGCCGCCGATGAACTCGATGGAATCGTTACTCAGCACGTTGCTCGGGAATTTCGGGCGCATCACATTGTAGGCCGTCGTGAAGATGTCGGTGTTGTCCACGTAGGCTCCGCGCACCGGGTCTTCGTTGATGGCGAGATTCTGCAGGATGTTCGTCCCGGGGCCGCGCGCGAACACCGGCACGAGCTGGTTGGAGTGCGAGTCGGAATTGAAGGCCATGCCGGGCATCTCCCCAACGCCGTTGTTGACGACGGCGTCGTAGGCCGTGGTGGCGCTGTTCGGACCCCATAGCATGCCGCACTCGTGGTCGGCGGTGATGACGAGCAGCGTGTCGTCCCAGCTCGAATTCGTCTCGATCCAGTCAACGACCGCAGACACGGCATCGTTGAAGTCAACCTGTTCCTCGATCAGGCGTCCGGGCTGGTTGGCGTGCGCCGCCCAGTCGATTGCGCCGCCTTCGATGTGCAGGAAGAAGCCGCGCGGATTGCCGTGGTTGAGGGCGTTCAGTGCGCCGATAGACATCGTGGCCAGATCAGGCACGTTGTCGTTCATCGGGCTGGCGGGGTCAAACGCGTCGGGCATCACGCCGGAGCGTGCCTGTTGAAGCGTGGTGGCCACCTGCGCCGTGCCGATCACCTTGAGGGGCGGGTTCTCGCTGTTGGCAAGGGCTTCGAAGTCCGCCTTGCTCTCGATGAGTGTCCAGTCCGCAGCGTGCGTGCCCGCCTTCAGGGCGGTCCACGTGCTCTCTCCGCCTACGTACTTGTACTGATGGCTTGCGCTGGTCTGCCCGTCGTCGGTGTAGTCCGGGTTGCCCGCGCCCATGATCACGTTGATCCAGCCGCCTTCAAGCATCTCGTTGGCTATGGCGGCGTAGTTGTTGCGGCTGAAGTTGTGCGCGCCGCCCAGTCCGGCAGGCGTTGCGTGGCTCCATTCTACGGTCGATATCGTGCCCACGCGCTTGCCCCATTGGTGGGCGTATTCGGCCAGTGTCTGGCCTTCCAGAGACTCTCCGGTGATCGCGGGCCAGTTGGCCCAGTTGATCGCGCCGTTGTAGGTCTTGTGTCCCGTCGCCAGCGCCGTCGCGGCGGAGGCGGAGTCCGTGGGCGTCTGCTTGAGCCAGTTGTAGCCGACGAACGCGCCCGTGGTGTCGCCGCGGTACACGTAGCCTGCTGCTGTCGAATCCCAAGCCAGCATCGGGTCATAGACATTCCTCGCAAGGATGTAGCCGCTCGGCACGGCGTTGTTGCCTTCATGATAGGGCGTGGCCATGTAGGTGGAGCAGCCCAGCTCCGTCCATCCGTCGGCTTCGTAGGGCTGCTGCCCCTGCGCGCCGTATTCGTAGTAGCTGCCCGCGTCCCATGCGTTGTAGCCGCAGCCGTCGGAGATCATGATGATCACGTTCTGTGCCGTTTCGTATCCTGATACGCCGGGCATGGGCGTGATGGCCTGTTCCATCACGCGGAATATGGACGTGTTGTCCACATACTGGCCGTGAACCGGGTCGATGCCGTAAACGTAGTATCCCAGATCGCTGGAATTCGCGCCTTTGGCGAACACGGGGACGATCTGATTTGTGTGGTTGGCGCTGCAGAAGATCATGCCGGGCATTGCGCCTTCGCCGTTGTTGACTAGGTCGTCGTAGGCCACTGTGGCCGCGTCAGGACCCATGAGCATGCCGCAGTCGTGGTCCGCAGTGAGGATGAGCAGTGTGTCGTCCCAGCTCGAATTGGCCTCAACCCACGCGATCACGGCTTCGACGGCATCGTTGAAGTCGATCTGTTCCTCGATCAGACGGCCTTTCTGGTTGGCGTGCGCGGCCCAGTCCGGGGCGCCGCCTTCGATGTGCAGGAAGAAGCCGTTGGCATTCTGATTGAGCACGTTGAGCGCGGCCAGAGACATCGTGGAGAGGTCCGGCACGTTCGTGTTCAGCGGCACCGCGTAGGGTTCCTGCTCCATCGCGCCGCCGGAGCGAGACTGCTGAAGCGTGGTCGCCACTTCGGGCACGCCGACGAGCTTGGTCGGGAGAATCGTGAACCTGCTCGGGTTGGCGAGGGTTTCAAAGTCGGCCTTGGTTTCGATCAGGGTCCAGCCAGCGCTGTGCGTTCCTGCTTCCAGAGCGTCCCAAGTGGCTTCGCCGCCGACGTATTTATACTCCGGGTTGGCCCGCGCCTGTCCGTTGTCGTCGTAGTCCGGGTTGCCTGCGCCCATGATCACGTCGAGCCAGTTGCAATCGAGCATCTCGTTGGCAATCGCGGCGTAGTTGTTGCGGCTG
>JBAZHO010000324.1:0-2843 GCA_041652375.1 Opitutales bacterium
TATGTCCTAGGCTTTTAAAGTGGCGTGGCGGCTGGGGCTCGAACCCAGGACCTGCGGTTTAGAAGACCGCTGCTCTATCCAACTGAGCTACCGCCACACTTGTCGGGTTTCCACTATGCGTTGGCACGGCTGGGCGGCAAGCAAATCAGGCGCTTGCCCACAACGAAGGATCGCAGACTTGCGGGTTGTCGCCTAGCGGAATTCCGCAAGGAGTGTGCCGTTGCCGGGGTGGGGGCAGGCGCATTCGTTTTGCCGAGTTTGGCGAGCAGTGGTTCAGGGTCTCAAGCATGGCGTTGAAACCGGCGTTCGCGCGGCGTGATGCTCTTGCAGCTTCGTTTTGGGATGCCGGGGCATTCTCGGTCGCTGACATGAGGCCGCCGCCCTGCCGCCATCCTTTCCCTTGGTCACGCCGTGCAATATCTGGCCGGGAGTATATTCGGAGGACGAACGCGAGCACGGCCATAATAACGGATTCCGCCTTGCGTGTGCCTGACGTTTTTCATCAATATCCAGCCGATGCCGAACGCCCCTGATTCCGCTCCCGGCTCCGCACAGCCCCCGCACCTGCACGACGCCCCCTCTGCCGAATCCTTCATTGCCCGCTGGCAGGGAGCTGACGGAGGCGAACGCGCCAACTACGGGTTGTTCCTGACCGAACTCTGCGACCTGATCGGCGTCCCCCAGCCAAATCCCTCGCAGGCGGACAATGCGCAGAACGATTACGTGTTTGAGCGTCGCGTGGAGTTCATGGACGGCGACGGCGTGGTGCGGCACGGTTTTATCGACCTGTACAAGCGCGGCTCTTTTGTGTGCGAAACAAAGCAGGGCGTCGAAAAGCGCGACGAAGAATTCCTTTCCGAACAGATGAAAGCCCATCGCGCGGCTCGACGCACGGGGCACGGTGTGCGCGGCAGCAGCGGGTGGAGCGAATCGCTCCTCAAGGCACGCAATCAGGCCGAGCAGTACTGCCACCGCCTGCCCGCCAGCGAAGGCAGGCCTCCTTTACTGCTTGTGATCGACGTGGGCTACTGCATTGAGGTTTACAGCGAATTCTCCCGCACGGGCGGCACCTACGTTCCCTTTCCCGAACCGCGCACGCACCGCATCCTGCTGGCGCAACTGGCGGACCCCGCCGTGCGGCAGCGCCTGCGCAAGGTGTGGCAAGAGCCCATGTCGCTCGACCCCAGCCAGCACAGCGCGCGCGTCACCTGCGAAATCGCGGACAAGCTGGGCCGACTGGCTAAGAAGCTGGAAGAGGCGAAGCACCCGCCGCAAGCCGTTGCGGAGTTTCTCATGCGCTGCCTCTTCACGATGTTTGCCGAGGACGTGAACCTCATACCGCTACGCAGTTTCCAGACCTTCCTCGAAAGCCAGCGCGGGAACCTCGTCGCCTTCCCCAACGCGCTGCAAATGCTCTGGAGGATAATGGACACGGGCGGCTACTTCCCCGGGCAGGGCTTCATGAGCGTGCCCTCGCTCAAGCGCTTCAACGGCGGCCTGTTCCGCAACGCCACGACGCTCCCGCTGAACGAGGACCAGTTGGAACTGCTCATCGAAGCCGCTGCCAGCGACTGGCGCGACGTGGAACCGGCCATCTTCGGCACCCTGCTGGAACGCGCCCTAGACAGTTTCAAAGAGACGGATAATGTTCTCGGTCAGTCCCGAATCATCCTGATGCGTAGCCTCGTATTCAAGGAAGTTGAAGCGTTCCTGAGCATCCGGCCCGATGATGACAAGATCATCCTCGCGGCCAGTCTCCTACGCGTAGCGTCGCCACAAATCAGTTTCGTCCACCTTCGCGGTCAGGACAAGTCCGCCAAAGCCAGCAGCAAGGAACGAGCGGGCAAAGAGTGCGCCGCTGCCACTGGTCTTGCCGGAGCCGATACCGCCTAAGATCTGAACGCCTTCAAAGGAGTCCCGAATTGTGAACTGATCTTCTTCCGAAAATCCAATTATAACTTGATCGAGACGGTCGCCTTCCGCTCGCATTTTAGCGTGGGGAAGAAGATCCACCGTCTGTTGTCTTTATTGCATCCAGAGAAAACCAGTCAGATTCATAAATCGACCATTCGTGCATCGCATCATCAAAATATATAACGTATCTAAACATATATTTGTTTGACTGAACACCCCGAATAACGTCTTGGCCTTGCCCTCTCAGCATGACATCAATAGGTACACTAATCGTTTCCGTTGAACCCGGCGGAATAGTATTTTGATTTCCCAATGGAGGGATAATTAGATTCGAACTAAGAATGAGCGGACTCCAATATCCGTCATCACATCCATCTCTTTTCGACACAACGACATTGTTGGAGTCTTTTACTTTAACAGACAAAAAATAGGGAACTTCGTCCCGCGAAGACTTAGGCAAGAAATACGTCAATCCATCACAGGATTCATTCGTAATAGATACACTAACAACACCACTAGACAGAGAAAATGACACACTAATTCCACGGCCACCCGCAGCAGAACTTGCATCAGATCTTAAATATGAGATGAGCATAATCCCGATAAAAAGAAACAATTTATTCATGGTATTCATCCTCTACAATTTGTTCTCCGCTGTTGTTCTTCTTGCGCCTGCCGCCTCTGCCTGCGCCTTTGCCCCGCTGCCGCTAGTTTTACCAGAGCCGATGCCGCCAAAAATCTGAACGCCTTCGAAAGAGTCGCGTATCGTAAAGGGATCGTCCTCGGAAAATCCCAGCAGAGTCTGATCGAGAGGGTCGGATGTAGGCATGTGAAGGGAGCTTGGCAATCGATTCCTAAGCAATAAAATACTAAGGCATTATTTAAGGTCTATGTTTGGGTGCTTTCTTCGAAGAAAACAGAATATAATA
>JBAZHO010000325.1:0-2831 GCA_041652375.1 Opitutales bacterium
TCCATCCGTGGGCCTTCAAAAGCCCGAAGAAGTCTCCCCTTGCATCGTAATCCTCGCCCGGCTTCAGGGCCACACCAGCGGGCACGGCGGGGCGTTGCGCAACCTGCTGCGGCTCCCACGTAGCTGATGCATCGAAAGTCTGCCAGTCGAACGGGACTGGCGCATCGTTGACGATCATCTGCGGGTCGCAACTCAAAAAGCACAGGCGGCTAACGTCCTTGCATGCTGGGTCGATCGGCAGCGAGTAGGTGTCCAGAAAATGCCGCTCTACAAGCGCGAACAGCTTCTTGTGATCGTTGTCGTTGGCGGGGACTGGCTCGGCAAGGACAAGCACGTTCAGCCCGCACCCGCTAGGACTGCGAAATACCGCCGCCGTGTGCGGGTCGGCCCCGATGCGCTGTTGCAGCTTTGTGGTGTCGTCGAAGCTGTCGATGTGGTCGATGTCAACGCACAGGATGCCGGTGTGCGCGATCAGCGCAGCAGCCCGGCGCTGGCTGAACGTTCCGCTCCATGTAACGGACGGGAGCTGGACTTTCTGTTTCTGCGCCTCGTCGGTGTCCTCGTTCATGAGGGCATCGCGGATGCAATCGATTTCAAGCTCGTATGTTCCTTGCGCGATTTGAGCAAGGAACTCTGCGGCGGTGTGCGAGTTGTCGCTCGCGTTTGAGAGTGTTGAGCCAAGGCCAATGTTGACGTTGGCCCATGTGGGGGGAGTGTTGGTCATGGGGAATTATCTTTTAGCGAAATGTCGATCAAGAAATGCGGACGCCTCGGCAAAGGTCGCTTGCCACGGCGCGGGGTGATGAAACTTTATCAGCCATTTGACTTGCTTGGCCGACGCCAGCCCCATATCCATGCGCCTGAAAAGCACGTCGAGCAAGGCAGAAGCCTGCCCCTTGCACGTGATTTCGTCGGGGTCGAAGCCCGCCCTTGCCAGCGCGTTCCGCTGCCCGTCCGACACGGGCTGACTCTCCCACGCCATCTCAGGCTCATAATTTGCTAGCCGGTCATCGTTGATTGATAGGGCAAACTCCATCGCGTCCACGGTGCGGGCATTGCGCTTGGACGCTTCCTTGAGCTTCTCGACGAGCGTCTTGTGCCGGGCCTCTGCCGCCTCGGTCGAAATGTCAAGCAGGTCGAGCTGCTTTTCTCTCCCTCCGATGATCGCCTCTTTGTCGATCACGGCTTGCATGTCATCCTGCTCCTGGTCCGTCTTTGCGATCAGCTTTGTGGGTCTCACGAGGTCGTGCTTGTCGCTCAGGAATAGCGGATCGAGTAGAAGCATGTTATCTTTGCCGGGAAACTTGCGCGTGCCTCTCCCTACCATTTGCATGTAGAGAACGAGGCTTTTCGTCGGGCGCAGGATGTAAACGCAATCCACGCTCGGTTCGTCCCATCCGGTCGTGAGCAGGCTGGCGTTGCAAATCACGTCCCAGTTTCCGCGCAGGGCCTCCCGGTCAACACCGTCCACGTGAACCGCGTTGATTCCCAGCTCGCGCAGGATCGCACAGAACTTCTTTGAGGTCTCGATCAGCGGGAGGAAAACTACGGTCTTGCGTCCCTTGGCATGTTCAACCCATGCCTCCGCGCACTTGCGCAGGTATGGCTCGATGGCCTCGCCGAGATCGGCCTCGTTGTAGTCGCCCGCTGTCGTGCGCACGCCGCGCAAGTCAATCCCCATCGGTATCGACTTGATGACGATCCGCGAAAGATAGCCGTCCTTGATCAGATTGATCAGCGGGATTTCCGCAAATACCGTCTCGTAATAGCTGCCGAGTTGCTTTTTGTCGCTGCGGAATCCGGTCGCGGTTAAGCCAGCAACCTTCGCTGGGCCGAAGTGCTTGAGCACCTTGGCCGCTTGATCACCAAGTGTGTTGCGGTGCGCCTCGTCAACGATGATGTGCCTGAAATAGTCGCACGGCCACTTGTCGAGCCGCCGGGCCATGCTTTGCATCGTGCCGATCACGATCTGGTCGCCTGGCATGGCTTTTGATCCCGCCATCTCGATTGCTGGCGGGAAGAAGCCCCAACGCTCGAACTTGTCGGCGGTCTGGTGGACAAGCTCTTGCGCATCGGCAAGGAACAGGACGGGGCCTTGCGTCACGATGCGCTCGGTGAGCGCGGCGGCCATGACGGTCTTGCCTGAACCGGTTGCGGCCACGCCTAGGATGCGGTCGTATTCGAGCCACGCCTTTAGCGCGGCATCGATGAACGGGGGTTGGTAGGGGAGAAGGTCCATGTTGGTTAGATGCTCATATACGCTTGGATGAACTCCGCCGCGATGGGCGGAACGATTGCATTGCCGTAACCGCGCAAGCGCACCATTCGGGCGGGAATCCCATGAGCCAGCGGGACAAGGCCGGGTTCAATGCGCCGCGCTTTTCCGTCTGTGAAGTGCATGATGTCGAAGGAACTCCAAGGGCCGCCTGACGCGGAACCGTATCGTTCCTCTCTTTTCCGTCCTTGCGGAACCGGGAGGCCTCCAAGTTCCCCGTGTCCTTCCAGTCCCGCGTCGATGGTGTAGCCCATCCCGCTAGTCGCGCAACGCCAGTCAGCTTCAGGCATTTCTTGCCGTTCTTCCCGTTCTGGTATGCTGACCCGGTCGAATCGTTCACCGTCGGCGTCGGCCCCCCAGTAGAGTCTTTGCCTGATGTGCGGTGCGCCGACGCCCGCAGCGCACAAATCGGCTGCCCCGACAGCATATCCCAATGCTTCCAAGTCAGCTCGTACTCCAGCGAGCCATTCACGCCCAAGCGGGCTTGCAACCTGCTCGCCAAAGCAGACTGAAGGGCTGCACTCCGCGATGAGCCGCTTGAACTCTGGCCAGAGGT
>JBAZHO010000326.1:0-2131 GCA_041652375.1 Opitutales bacterium
CATGCTGGGCGTGCTTTCCAAGTATATCCCCATTACGGAGACGTCGTGGCTTTCCGCGCTGCACGAGGTCTTCGCAGGCAAGCAGGAGGCCGAGAACGAGCGGGTTTTCCGCGCAGCGCGAGAGGTCATCCTTTAGGAAAACCGACAATAGAAACAAGAGTTCTATCCACAGATAAAAAGGGGTTTACTTGAGATTATTGAAAAAGAATAACTTCTGAAATCTTTATCCCTGTTTCATCCCTTCCCATCTGTGGATGAAATTCCTGATTTGGTCTTTCTTGAATTGAAATAAACAATGATCTGGAAACCGGAATTCGAGTGTGCCGACCCTAGCGACATAAGGCAGCTCGCGGGCAAGCGCCTGCGGGCCCTTGCCGAGTATGTGTATGCACGTAACCCAATCTACCGCAAGAAGTTCGACGACCTCGGCGTCAAGCCGGAGGACATCAAGAGCATCGACGACATCGTGCGCCTGCCTCTGACCGTCAAGGACGACTTGCGCGACACGTATCCTTTCGGCATGTTCTCGGTGTCCGAACGCGAAGCGGCGGAAATCCACGTTTCGAGCGGCACCACGGGCAATTACACCGTGGTCGGCTACACAAAGGCGGACATCGCCTTGTGGTCGGAAGTGGTCGCGCGTTCGCTCGCGGCTTCGGGCGCGAACCCCGGCGACCGTCTGCAGGTTGCCTACGGTTACGGCCTGTTTACGGGAGGGCTGGGCCTGCATTACGGCGGCCTCGAAATGGGTCTTTCGGTTCTGCCCATGTCTTCGGGGCAGACTCAGCGCCAGATCAAGCTGATGCAGGATTTCAACTGCCGCGTGCTTGCTTGCACGCCGAGCTACGCCCTTCACATGGCCGAGGAGGCCAAGGAACTAGGTTTCGATTTTTCGAAGACGGCTTGGAAGATCGGCGTTTTCGGCGCGGAGCCTTGGAGCAACCAGATGCGCTGGGAAATCGAGAGCAAATGGGGCCTCAAGGCCTACGATATCTACGGTCTATCCGAGATTTCGGGGCCGGGCGTCGCAAATGAATGCGAATGTCAGAACGGTCTGCACATCTGGTGGGACGTGTTCTATCCTGAAGTTCTCGATCCCGACACGATGGAACCGGTGCCGGAAGGCGAGCCGGGCGTCCTCGTAATCACCACGCTGACCAAGCAGGCGATTCCGCTCATCCGTTACGTCACGCGCGATGTCGTGACCCTGAATTACGAACGCTGCGCCTGCGGGCGCACCTGTCCGCGCATTGGCCGCGTCACCGGTCGCACCGACGACATGATCATCATACGCGGCATCAACGTGTTCCCATCGCAGATCGAGCACGCGCTGCTCAAGATCGAGGGAACGCAGCCGTATTATCAGCTTGTCGTGGACCGCAAAGCGGGCGGCATGGACGACCTCGAAGTAATGGTCGAGGTCGAACAGAGCTTCTTCTCGGACGAGATCAGCAAACTTGAAGCTCTGGCGGCCAACATCCGCCAACAGCTCTTTGCGGCCCTCAACGTTCATGCGAAGGTGACGCTGGTGGAACCGAAGACCATCGAACGCGGCACGGGCAAGGCAAAACGTGTGATCGACAAACGCAAGATGTAAAGAATAACGACCATGTCTATCGACCAAGTATCCGTTTTTTTGGGAAATCATCCGGGCCGTCTGCTGCATGTTTGCCGTCTTTTGGGCGAGGCAGGCATCAACATCAGGGCGGTTAATATCGCCGAAAGCAAAGACTTCGGGGTGCTGCGCCTGATCGTGGACAAATGCGACGAAGCGCTGCGGGTGCTGAAGGAAGCGTCGTTCTCCGCCGAATGCACGAAAGTCGTGGCCGTCGAGGTCCCCGACGTTCCCGGCGGCCTTGCGCTGGTGCTGGATGCAATCCAAAAGGCGGGCCTGAACATAGAATATATGTACGGCTTTTCAAAGCGGCATTCCGATTCCGCCTTGATGGTGTTCCGTTTCGAAGATCCGAAAAAAGCGACCGAAGCACTAGTTGCCGCAGGCATAGGCGTCGTATCAGACAAGCAGTAGGGCAGGGCAGTTGCGTCAGCAGGACCTGCGGCTTGCCATCATTTTTGGCGAATGATCATCCCGGACTCCTCTGGCATTGGGTTGATAGCGATTTTTAAGAGT
>JBAZHO010000326.1:2141-2826 GCA_041652375.1 Opitutales bacterium
TGCAGACCAAGAATTTATCCGCAGATAAGCAGGGGTAACGAAGGGATAAGAAAATCAGAACGTCTTTTTCTTCAATATAGTGGTTTCGATCAACATCTGGACATTCCCCCATAGCGCCAACGGCGCGACATGAGAAAGCCCGGGGTAGAGCGAAGCAAACCCCGGGTAAACGATATAAAAAAATACATTCTGGAGCGCTGCAAGCGCGGCCCTCTTTCCGCATTACAGGCCAGAAGGCCGCGCCTGCAGCGCTGCCAGAAGTGTCCACAAGTCAATGTGAACTACTATAAGAAACACCAACATATGGTCTTTTATCAGCGAAAATCAGCGTTTATCTGCGGTTCCTCTATTTCGGTTTTCTTTTGGAAATCAGTTTAAACCAGTTGTTCGCCGCCACAATACACGCGCTCAACTTTCAATGCCGCTGCGGCAACTCCGGGATGCTTGTCCGAGTTCCACGTCTTCATGGCATCATACACCGGACCGGACGTGTGGTATTCGATGCGCCCTTTCAATTGGTATGACTTGCCTGCATTGGTGATGAATAGAATTGATCCGCTGCTGCCTGCCTGAATGTTGGCACGCGTCTTGTTGAAATAGTTGTCGGCAATGACAATGGAATTCCCGTCGTATTCCCGGACGCATGTTACATAAATGGCGTTGGGCACGCCGGCGGAGTCAACAG
>JBAZHO010000327.1:0-2824 GCA_041652375.1 Opitutales bacterium
TTGGTGCACAGGGATTTGGAAGCGCGGCCTTTCCTTTTGAACAGTCTCAAAGACAAGGACTCCGCCGTATGCTGCGCGGCCATCGAGGCATTGACCATGCTGGACGAAGCCGCGGACCTCGGCCCGTTGGAAAAATTGTTGGGCGACCCTGACGCGCGCGTACGCCGCAAGGCGGTCATCGCCCTGCACGTGCTTTCGGCGGGAACGCTTGTCGATCCGCTCGTAAGGATGCTCAAAGACCCGGACCTCGACGTGCGCTGCGCCGCCTCATGGGCGCTGGGTCTGGTCGCCTGCGACAAGGCGGTGGATTCCCTGATGGACAATTATGACAAATGCACCATCCAGACCAAGAAGATGCTGCGCGACATGTACGGGAAGAACATGCCGGATGATGATAAGGACGCCCGTCTGCGCGCCGCCCGTCTGTTCGTTCGGCGCAGAGAGTTCAAGGAGGCGGCGCAAATGGGCGATCACGCCATTGCGCCGCTTCTGGCTTGGCTGAACGACGGCGTGACCGGGGACGGGCCGAAGGTTGTGGACGCGCTGGCGAGCATGCATGCGGTGCGGGACGCCGTTGTGCTGCATCTTGCGGACAGGCTTTACGTGGACGATTTCATCGCCCGTTCCGGCGCGCTGGTGGCGCTGGAGAGGATGGGCGGCAGCGCCGTGGGCCACCTCATAGCCAAGCTGGACGACTTGCGCGACGATGTCCGTTCCGGGGCCGTTGAGGCTCTGTTCAGGATCGGCGGGGCGTCCGTCGTCGCGCTCTCCGAGGCTTTCGACATCTGCGGCGCGGGGGCAAAGTGCTCCATAGCCAAAGCACTCGGTTGCATAGGCGACCCCTATGCCGTGGCGTCGCTTGTCAAAGGACTCACGAACAACAACGCGGCAGTGCGCCGTTGCGCCGCCGTGGCGCTGGGCAAGATCGGGCGCAGTTGCGCGGTACCGCCGATGGACGCGCTGGCATCCATGACCGCGCTGTTGGAAGACGGTTGCGGATTCGTCGCCAATGCCGCCAAGAATGCCATCGGGGCCATCCACAAAAAGCAGGCGGCAGGAACACCCGTCACCGTCGTGTACGCGAAGGTCGATGTCGGGCACGGGCACACCATGCATATCCGCGGGACCGCCCCTCTGCCCGGATGGGACAGGGGCATCCCGATGTACAACTTCTCGGGCGACGAGTGGATATGGGCCAGCGGCAAGAACTGCGGCCCGTTCGAGTACAAACTGCTCTTGGACGACAAGGACTGGGAGCTGTTGGACGAGAACGCCAACCGTCAGGGCACACAGGGCATGCTCGACACGGTATGCCCCGTTTTCGCCGTAAGCTAGGCGTCCGCCGCTAGTTGAGTTGGCGGGACACAGGACCCGTCATCAGACGTTGACGCGGAAAACCACCACGTCGCCGTCCTGCATCAGGTATTCCTTGCCCTCGATGCGGTATTTGCCCGCCTCGCGCGCCTTGGCCATGTTGCCGAAGGCCACCAGATCCTTGTATGCCACGACCTCGGCCTTGATGAAGCCCTTCTCGAAGTCCGTATGGATGACGGCGGCGCACTGCGGGGCCTTCATGCCCTTGTGGAAAGTCCACGCGCGCACTTCCTTCGGCCCTTCGGTGATAAGGCTCGAAACGCCGGAATCGTCCACGCCCATCTCGCCGAGAAACTCCTTCGCCTCCTCCACGCTCATGTCGCCAAGCTCTTCTTCGAGCTTGGAACATATGGCGCACATGCCGGAGTCCCGGTGATGCGCGACGTAGTCGCTTACGGCGGCCACGTATTTGTTGCCCGCGAGGTCCGCGAGGTCGTCTTCGGCCACGTTGCAGGTGTAGATCACCGGCTTCGCGCTCAACAGATAGAAATGGTCCAGCCGCTTCTTTTCGTCATCCCCGCCGAGGGGGAACAGGTTCGCGGGCCTGCCGCCGTTGAGGAAAGGAATCAGGCGCGCGAGCAGCTCCGCGTTCGCCACGGCGTCCTTGTCCTGCCCCTTGGCCTTGCGCAAGTTGTTGTCCAGTTGCTTCTCGCAGGACTGGATGTCCGCGAGGATAAGCTCCGTCTCGATGATCTCGATGTCGCGCACCGGATCGACGCCGCCCATGTTGTGAATGATGTCGTCGTCGTCGAAACAACGCACCACATGCACCACGGCATCCACCTCGCGGATGTTGGACAGGAACTTGTTGCCCAGACCCTCGCCCTTGCTTGCGCCCGCGACCAGCCCCGCGATATCGACGAACTCGATGGCCGCCGGAATGATCTTCTCCGGCTTCGCCAGCACCGCAAGCCAGTCCAACCGCGCGTCCGGCACGATCACCACGCCCACGTTAGGCTCGATGGTGCAGAACGGATAGTTCGCGGCCTCCGCCTTGCGAGTGCGCGTAAGAGCGTTGAAAAGAGTGCTTTTGCCCACGTTGGGCAGACCGATGATGCCAGCTTGCATAGTGTGAAACCGTGACTTCAAGGCATGCCCGCCAAAGGTGCAACCAGAAACGGGGCCGCCGTGCGGCTACCTGTCGGAATATGCCCGTTCAGTCCGGTTTGCGGCCCGCGTCGGGATTTTTCGTACGCTATCTGCCGGGAGTAGAGCGATTCTCAAAAGTTTCCCAAATATGAAAAAGAAGAATTTTTATCCACAGATTCTCACAGATTTACACAGATTATTAAAAAACAAAGACTTCCGTTTTTATCTGCGTCAGTCCCTGCTTATCTGCGGATAAATGTATGATTTGTTTTTCGTCGAACACTTGAGGACTGCTCTAACTAAATTTGATATAAGGCTGGCCTGATCATGCGTCCCAAGCCCCAAGGGGGCGGCATGAGAT
>JBAZHO010000328.1:0-2820 GCA_041652375.1 Opitutales bacterium
CGAACGCATCGCCCGCGAGGAGGAGGAAATGCTCTCGCGCCGCGTGTCCAAGCCCCCGCGCCACATCCACAAACCCGATCCGCCCGAGCCGCCCCCCGCAGGACCCAGCCAGTCCTCGATCTCATTCTCAGGGCAGGCGTGACAGCGCACCGGAATTGAGTATAGTTGCCTCATCATGCCGGAACTTGACGTCAAACTGGGGCAGCGCAGCTACGCCATACACATCGGGCGCGGTCTCGCCCCGGAACTGCGCGCGTACGTCGAAGCCGTCAAGGCCCTCAAAGGCCGCTGCGCGCTGGCGGTGGACGCGAATCTTCTCATCGCCCAGCCCGCCTTCATCGAAGAAGCCTTCGGGGACATGCCCCGCCACGTCCTGCCGCCCGGAGAGACGACAAAATGCTTCGCCCGGCTGGAGGAACTGTGCGAGTTCCTGGCGCACAACGGCGTCGGACGCGACGGCACGCTCTTCGCCTGCGGCGGCGGCGTGACGGGCGACCTCGCCGGTTACGCCGCTGCGAGCTACCTGCGCGGCATGGCCTTCGTGCAAGTCCCCACGACCCTGCTCGCCATGGTGGACAGCAGCGTGGGCGGCAAGACCGGCATCAACATCGCCGCCGGCAAGAACCTCGTGGGGGCCTTCTGGCAGCCCAAGGCGGTCTTTGCGGACACCGGGCTGATGGCCACGCTGCCAAGGCGCGAATTCGACGCAGGGATGGCCGAAGTCATCAAATACGGCATGCTGGCCGACGCGGAACTGTTCGCCCATCTCGAAGCGCTGCCGCGCCTTGCGAGCGCGTCCGACGAGATGCCCGAAGTCGTGGCCCGCTGCTGCGCCATCAAGGCCGAAGTGGTCGGCGCGGACGAGCGCGAAACGGCGACCGACAACGGACGCGCCCTGCTCAACCTAGGCCACACCTTCGCGCACGCCGTGGAAAACGCCGCCGGATACGGAACCTACCTGCACGGCGAAGCCGTGGGACTGGGCCTGTTCATGGCCGCAAGACTGTCCTGCCTGATGGGCATGATACCGCAGACGGACGTGGAGCGCACCCGCGTGCTGCTGGGCCGCTACGGCCTGCCCACGGCCCTTCGCGCCCCCCTTCAGCTTGCCGACCTCGAAAAAGCCGCCGGGCGGGACAAGAAATTGCGCGCAGGCACTCTGCGCTACGTGCTGATGGACTCCCTTGGCCGCGCCCGCACGCAGGACGGCGTCGATCCCGACATCGTAAGACAGCTCTGGAAAGACGCCGGGGCGGTGTAGGGGCTGGCGGCAGGGCTGCATTCCATGTTGCCCTTGCGCATTCCATTGTGCAGATTTTTCATTTTCCAATGAGCATCCAGATCAAATTTGCGGTTTTGCCGGGCGACGGTATCGGCCCGGAAGTCATGAAAGTCGCCCTCGGCGTCCTCGACGTCGTGGCGAAGAAGTTCGACTTCACGATGTCGTACGAATGGGCGGACGTCGGCGGCGCGGCCATCGACAAGCACGGCAAGGCCCTCCCGGAGTCCACCGTCGCACTCTGCCGCGCGGCGGACGCCATTCTATTCGGCAGCATCGGCGGGCCGAAGTGGGAAACCCTGCCCCCGAACGAGCAGCCCGAACGCGCCGCGCTGCTGCCCCTGCGCAAGATTTTCCAGCTTTTCGCCAACGTGCGCCCCGGCCTGCTGTATGCCCAGATCGCGGATGCGTCCCCCCTGCGCCGCGAGCGCATCCCCAACGGCATCGACATCGTGTGCATACGCGAACTGACCGGCGGCATTTATTTCGGCCAGCCCAAGAGCACGCGCACGCTTGAGAACGGCGAAAAGGAAGCAATAGACACGATGGTTTACAAGACCGGCGAGATCGAACGCATCGCGCAGGTCGCCATCGACACGGCACGCGGACGCGGCAAAAAAGTCTGCTCCGTGGACAAGGCCAACGTGCTCGAAACGTCCGTCCTGTGGCGCAAGACCGTGGCGGAGTATTTCAAGAAAAATGCGCCCGACATCGCCCTGACGAATCTCTACGTGGACAACGCCGCCATGCAACTGGTGCGCGACCCGAACCAGTTCGACGTGCTCTTCACCGAGAACATGTTCGGCGACATTCTGAGCGACGAGATGAGCGTCGTCTGCGGCAGCCTCGGCATGATGGCCAGCGCGAGCCTCGGCCTAGGGCAGAACAGCCACGGACTGCGCTTCGGCCTCTACGAACCCGCAGGCGGCAGCGCCCCGGACATCGCGGGCAAGGGCATCGCCAACCCCTGCGCCCAGATACTCTCAGCCGCCCTGATGCTGCGCCACAGCTTCGGCCTCGAAGAGGCAGCCAGCGCGATTGAGTCCGCCGTGAAGGCCGCCGTGACAGGCGGCACGCGCACGGGCGACATAGCCTTCGGCGGAGCCAGCGTGGGCACGCAGGCAATGGCCGACGCCGTCGCGGCGGCGTTGTAAACCGCAAGTCTGCAAATCAGGCAGCCTTTCGCATCGATTCTTTTCGCAAGGCCGCAGTCGGTGCTCGTCATATGGGCATGGCTGCGGCCTTGGTTATTTCTGGAATCATGGTTATTACTTGCGCGGGTAAGCCTTAATTTCCGCATCATGAATCCAGCATTGATCCTCCTTCCCGGACTCGACGGCACGGGGCGACTATTTTCCGATTTCGTGGCAGCCCTTGGCCCGGAGGCGGATGTCGTCGTTGTTTCTTATCCGACAGATCAGTGCCTTTCTTATCATGAGCTGGTGGCGTTCGTGCGTCCGTTCCTGCCCAGGGACAGGCCATATGTTATCCTCGCGGAATCGTTTTCCGGCCCAATAGGAATTGCACTGGCGGCATCGGCC
>JBAZHO010000329.1:0-2800 GCA_041652375.1 Opitutales bacterium
CCTGTAATGCGGAAAGAGGGCCGCGCTTGCAGCGCTCCAGAATGTATTTTTTATATCGTTTACCCGGGGTTTGCTTCGCGCACCCCGGGCTATCTCATGTCGCGCCTTTGGCGCTATGGGGGAATGTCCAGATGTTGATCGAAACCGCTATAATCTGTGGAAATCTGTGTAATCTGTGGAAAATGTCTTGTTCTTGATTTTGGGATACTTTTGGCGGTCCCTAGATGTTTAGCCCTGCGGCGGCTTCTTCGTCTAGCAGCCATGTCACGTTATCGCTTATGTCGCGCAGGAGGTGGGCCGGTTGTCTGGACGGGTTGAACGAGTCTTTGAACACGGCTTTCAGCGGCGCGGCTTTCTTGTCGCCCATCACCATGAGCAGGATTTTGCCGCAGCGGTTCAGCCCTTGTTCGGTTATCGTCAGCCGCCAGCCTTTGCCGGGCACGTCAACGGAACTGAAGTTCGCCTTGGATTCCATGCCCCGCAAGGGGCTGTCCGGGAATATGCTGGCCATGTGCCCGTCGTTGCCGAGGCCGAGGAAACAGAGGTCGAAACAGCGGCTGTCGCCGAAGCGTTCGTTCCAGCGGTGGTTGAAAACGATGCTGGCGCTGTACGGGTCCACCTGCGTGGGCCACGGCATGCGGCGGGTTTCGGGCACTTCGAGCGGGTCCAGAAAGAGGCGGGCGGCGTTGCCGAAGTTGCTCTGGTCGCTATCCAGCGGCACGTAGCGTTCGTCGCTGGTAAGCCAGCAGATGCGGTCCAGCGCGTAGGTGTCCAGCGTTCTGTTTTCTATCAGCCACTGAAACCACTTGTGGGGCGTGATGCCGCCGGGCAGGCCTATCGTGGCCATCGAGCGTTTGCTCGCCTCGGTCAGCAGCATCTCGACAGCTTTGCGGAATAACTCGTCTGCCGTTCCAACCAGCAGGGTTCCGTACGCTGTGCCTTCACTCTTCATACAAGAAGGGAGCTTTATGTCATTTTTGTTAAGATCAACCGCAAATACCTCTTCAGTGAGCTTTAATGAAAGATTTAACATATAGAATCGCATCATCTTGGCTCTTACGCAGATAGCTGCGTATCAAAGGCGGATATTGGGCTGAATTCCGCTTGTGGCCGGTGAATTTTGTCTCAAGTGCCACGACATGAAAAAACGCCCGATTCAGCATATGCCGAACCGGGCGTGTGAATATGTCGATTTGCCGTAACGTAAATGTAACCGTTAGGCTTCCGGCAGGGTGCGTTTAACTATGGCTTCTTTTATCAGGGCCACTGCCTCGTCCACGCCCTTCTTGCCTTCGGCGCTTTTCGCAATGCGCGAGCGTAACATAACGCAGCCTTCGGCGGCCTCGTTTTTGCCGCAGACCATCATCCACGGGACCTTTTCCATCTCGGCGCGGCGGATCTTCGCGCCGAGCTTGTCGGAGGCCTCGTCCATCGTGGCGCGGATGCCCTCCGCCTTGAGCTTGGCGAGGACTTCCCCGGCAAAGGCGTTCTGCTCGTCGGTGATGGTGATGACGCGCACCTGTTCGGGCGCGAGCCATGTCGGGAAGTTGCCCGCGAAGTGCTCGATCAGCACGCCCACAAAGCGTTCCATTGAGCCGAAGGGCGCGCGGTGTATCATCACCGGGCGGTGCGGCTTGTTGTCCGCGCCGATGTATTCGAGGGCGAAGCGTTCGGGCAGATTGTAGTCCACCTGCACGGTTCCGAGCTGCCATTCGCGCCCAATGACGTCCTTCACCACGAAGTCGATCTTCGGGCCGTAGAACGCGGCCTCGCCCTGTTCCTCGGTAAAGGCGACGCCGAGGCCCTTCGCTGCTTCGCGCAGGGCGGCTTCGGCCTTGTCCCAGCCCTCGGCAGCGCCGACGTACTTGGACGAGTCCGGGTCGCGCAGGCCGATGCGCACGCGGTAGGACTTGATGCCGAGCGTTTCAAAGACCGTCTTGACCAGCGACAGGCAGCCGCTGATTTCCGCCGGGACCTGTTCCTCCATGCAGAAAAGGTGCGCGTCGTCCTGCGTGAAGCCGCGAACGCGGGTCATGCCGTTAAGCTCGCCGGACTGTTCCCAGCGGTACACCGTGCCGAACTCCGCAAGGCGGATCGGCAGGTCGCGGTAGGAGTGCGGGCGCGAGGCGAAAATCTTGATGTGCATCGGGCAGTTCATCGGCTTGAGCAGGTAGCCGTCCACGTCGCCCTTTTCCAGCCTGTTGGCCAGTTCGCCGCAGGTGCAGCCCTCGTGCGCCATCTCCTCCATCTGCTCCTGCTCGATGATGGGCGGATACTGGCTCTCGCGGTAGTAGGGGAAGTGCCCGCTGGTGCGATACAGGCCGAGACGCCCGATGTGGGGCGTGAAGACCTGCTCGTAGCCCTGCTTGCGCAGGTGGCCCAGAATGAAGTCCTGAAGCTCCTGCCGGATGACCGCGCCGCGCCCGGTCCAGAGTATCAGCCCCTGACCGACGGCCTCGTCGATGTGGAAAAGGTGCATCTCGCGGCCAATCTTGCGATGGTCGCGCATCTTCGCCTCTTCAAGCTGCTTCAAGTATTCCTCAAGCTCCGCCTTGGACGGGAAAGCCGTTCCGTAGATGCGCTGAAGCTGCTTGTTGTGCTCGTCGCCCCGGTGATACGCGCCCGCGATTTGCAGCAGCTTGATCGCCTTGACCTTGGAAGAGTAGTTCACGTGCGGCCCGGCGCAAAGGTCGATGAAGTCGCCGTTCTTGTAGAAAGAGATAGGCGCGCCCTCGGGCACGTCCGCGAGGCGGCCCAGCTTGTAAAGTTCCTGCCCGCTCTTCTTGATGATCTCGACGGC
>JBAZHO010000330.1:0-2800 GCA_041652375.1 Opitutales bacterium
CGGCTACGCCTGCCCCAACGCGGACCAACTGATCAACGGCGTGAAGGCATGGTGGAAGCACGCCATGCCGGAATACTTCCGCAACCCACGCGGGCCAAGCCCGATGCCGCTCAACCTCGCCCTCACATGGTGGGCCACCCAGCTCAACAAGGCCGTCAATCCGAACGACTCGAACATCTACGGCGTCATCGAGGGCATCGTCAGCAACTTGGGTCCGATCCGCGACGCAGGAACCTGCACCACCTTCGCCATTCACAACCACAAGAGCCCGGACAAGGACTTCGCTCTAATCAAGCAGGACTTCAAGAAGGGATCGGTCCGCTACGAGAACCTGATACGCGAGAAGGACTTCTCCCGCCAGTTCGCCAACCCCGTCAGTCTGGAGTCGTTCGACCAGATGGTGGCCGATAAGGACACCGGCGGCGCGGAATACTTCTTCCGGCAGGTTCACAAACAGATACTGGACACCCGCACCAACGAAAAGACCGACCGCATCACGCGGCTGAACGTCCGCCTGCGCGAACTTCAGGCGGAGATGGGGACGCTTTTCCTGCAACACGAGATTTTCCCCAATCCCAAGCCCAAGGATACCCGGCGCGAGCATCTTGAGAAGTTCCTCGGCGCGTTGGAAAGCATCGTGGCCGAAGCGCCCGCGCTGCAGATGCAGGGCATCAACCTCGCGCTGCGCCACCTTGTGAACGTGGATTTCGAGGTGCTCGACTCCGTGCCCATGGATCGCCGCCGCATCAGCGCGGATCATCTGGCCATGCAGTTCCAGCAGTGGATCAACAGGCAGGCCGCGCGCTGCGCCCCGGACGGGCAGGGAGTGAAGGCTTCGGATCCGGACTGGCGCTGCCTTGGCATCGACAGCCCGGACAAGATGCGCGAGGTGCTCGGCGCGCTGGTCAAGTCCGTCCTCCCGGACATGGACGAGACCGTGAAGTGGCTTTCGAAACTGGCCGGCTACAACCACAACAGCGGGGACGTGCTCGATCTGCGCCGTCCGCTGGCGATCAAGATGGCCAACATGATCTGTTCCGGCAGGCGCGGCTCGCACACCTGTTGCAATCCCGACGATCTGAGCGACCCCGAAAAGGTTCCGTCTGCGGACAGGGCGCACTGCTTCTACTTCGTGGAGCCGACGATCCGCCAGATGCGAGTCATCGCGCGCAGGGACATCATCCCCGTGAAGCGGCCCGATCAGGCCGGAGACGCCGAACTGGTGCAGCTCTGCCAGCTCTACGCTATCAACCCTCTCAAGGCATCATAGGCTATGGACATGCAGGGTAATCAATCGCCTTATCAGGTGGCGGTGTTTCCGAACTCGGGGCATCAGTATTTCGACATACCGCTCAAGGAACTGCTGCCGCTCAAAGATCCGGCCTTTCTTGAAAAGCTGGCCCTGAGCAACAACAACCTTTCGTGGCAGAGGTGGAGCGACTACGTCCCGTGGGTGATCTACCGCTACGAGATCAAGGAGGGCGAACCGACACTGCGCCTCTGCATAGAGACGAACCTCGGCACGACCGAGCGCGGCCTGATCTTCGACGTGGAGGACTGCCCCAAGGGCGACGTGCCCGACGAGGACGACATCACCAGCCCCTACGCCAGCGAGGACGAGATGCAGATTGCGGCGGACTACAAGAACCGCCTGCTGCCGCTGACCATGCTGCCCAACAAGGAGGGCCGCTCCATCGAGATTGCGCTTCAGATCTACTGGAAGCCGCGCAGCGGCATGGACCCAGTGGACGTGGACCTGATCGTGGACCTTGGCAACACGCGTACCGTCGCGCTGCTGCTCGAATCCCCCCGGCCCGACAATCCGTCCAACGACCTTAACGGACGGGTGAAAATTTTGCGTTTCATCCCGCGCGGCATGCCGTTCAACCAGAGCGATCAGGGCGGCAGCACCGACGTGCTCATGGACGACTGCGCGATCATCGACTCTTGGATGCTGCTGCACCGCACGCAGTTTTACGACATGGAGCCGCCGCAGTCCGAAGAAAAGATCTGCGCGCATTACGAGGCCCTTACGGATCGCTCCGGCAACGTCACGGGCCACCGCGTCAAGCGCGTGCTGCCGCACAGCTTTGTGGAGCTTTCCCCGGCCATCATCGGCGGGGGTCGCAGTTCCCCCGAAGGGACGCGGCGCATCTACGCCATGTGCAAGTTGGATACCGACGCGCGTTTCAGCCTTGGTTCGCCCAAGCGTTACGTGTGGGACGGCGAGCAGCAGGGTACGCGCGGGGGCACTTTCTGGAAGCAGATTCCCAACCACACGGACAAGGACCTGCCGCCGGACTTCTACGGCCTGCTCTCCGGCCTGTTCCGCTACTTCATGGACTCCGGCGGCAAGGACTGGGACATCGACAACCCGCCGGACGAGGAAGACTTTCGCGGCCTGCCGTTCCCGGATTCCCCGCCCACGTATCCGCGCCGCGACGCGGTGTGCTGGTTCGCGCTGTCGATCCTCGAAGCGGCGCACAGGCAGATCAACTCCCCCAACTACGCGCAGGGCGAGAGCCTGCCGCGCCGCCTGCGCAACGTCCGCATCACCTATCCTGCAGGATGGACGGCGGAGGAGCGTAAACGCTTTTTCCAGCAGTGGCAGCGCGCCATCAACCTGTTCACAATGACGCGCTTCGAGAATCACGCCCCGGTGTGCTTCTCCACGGACCGCAGGGGCGGTTCCCGCCCCGTGCTGTCGGATTCCCCGATCGATGAGGCCGTGTGCTCTCAGCTTCCCATCATTTATTCTGACGTGAAGGCCCTCATGGGCGACGGCGAGAGCTGGCTGAAG
>JBAZHO010000331.1:0-2791 GCA_041652375.1 Opitutales bacterium
ACAGGCATCCCGGGGTGCTTGCGGTGTTTCGCAGGTATCCCGGACTGCTTGCGGCGTTTCACCTTGCGGACCCATCTTGCGCAGAGGTGATTGCCGATACTCGCGGGTTGCGTCCGGAACTGGTGCGTGTCATTCCTGAATGCGTGGTGAATAAGCTGATAATCCCCGCTCTTGTCGCGTTGTTCCTTGTCGGATGCACTGGGAACAATCGAGAGGTTTTCAACGCCACCCAGATGGGCAATATCGGCGCGATGGAACAGGCGCTGGCAAAAGATCCTGCGTCCGCAAACGGCTGGCGGAACGGCGAAACACCGCTTCACGTCGCCGTACTCAACGACGACATTGACGCCGTGAAGCTGCTTCTGGAGCACGGGGCGGACGTCAACGCGGTGGACTATCTGGGCGAAACCCCGCTTACCCGCGCCGCATCGAATGCCTCTGCGAAGGTGGTGAGCCTGCTTGTGAACGCGGGCGTGCCGATGGATCAGGTGAACAAAGAAGGCGAAACTCCCTTGCTGATTGCGATGGGCAACAAGAATGAAGCGGCGGCCAATCAGTTGCTGGACCTCGGCGCTTCTGTCAATACCTGCGGAGAACGTAATCTGTCACCTCTTCATCGTTGTGTATGCACGTGCGGCGAGGCGCTTGCCGTTCGGCTTCTGGATGCGGGCGCGAATATCGATGCAAGGACCAACGACGGCTGGACTGCGCTGAATATGGCTGCGTATTACTCCAAACCCGACATGGTCAAAATCCTTCTGGAACACGGGGCGGACATGGAGTTGGCCACTGATCTCGACTGGACGCCCTTACACGAAAACGCGTTCGCCGGAGATGAGGATATTTGCATCATGCTTCTGGATAAAGGCGCTGATGTTGAGGCAAGGAATCGCGGGAAGTTAACGCCCCTTATTCTTGCCGCGCAAGAGGGGCATCTGGAGCTGGTAAAGTTGTTTCTGGACCACGGGGCCGATATCAATGCCAGAGCGGACACCGGAGGCACGGCCCTGTATTCGGCGGTCTCCAATAATCACGCGGATGTTGTTGCCTTGCTGTTGAACAGGGGCGCAGACCCGAATCTGAAGATGACGTGGTGGTCGCCTCTTGGAGTTGCCGAAAAGCAAGGTTACAATGAGGTTGCCAATCTTCTGCGCGAGCACGGCGCGCAATAGGCGGGCTTCTTCGCTCTCGATCCGCTGAGCTGCCCTTCCCCTTTGGATGCGATGAAGCCGCTGCGGGCGGTTCTTTCTCGCATCGCCAGCGCATGCGGGTATGAATCTGCTCTCTAGGGGGTATAAGTGGACCATGGCTTATGAGAACTTGAAAATCGAGTTCCCGACGCGGGAATACGAGGGCTACATCTTCGACTGCGACGGCACGCTGGCGGATTCGATGGCGCTGCACCATCTGGCTTGGCAGCACGCTTTCCGCAAACACGGGGCGTCGTTTGAATACGGCTGGGACATCTTCGTAAGCCTCGCCGGGGTGGGCCACGCGGACACCGTGCGCAAGATGAACGCGCGTTTCGGCGACAGCCTCGACCCGGAGGGCGTCACCGAAACCAAGGAGAACTGGTACGCCTTGCATGTGGAAAAGGTGCGGCCCATCACTCCCGTGGCGGACTACGCGAAGGCGCTGGCCGCGAAGGGCGCGAAGCTGGCCGTGGCTTCCGGCGGGCCGAGGGTGCTGGTCCTGAGGACGATCAAGGTCATCGGGCTTGAGGGCGTCTTTCAGGCCGTGGTGACGCAGGACGACATCGTGCGCAGCAAGCCGGACCCGGAGATTTTCCTAACGGCGGCGAAATGGCTGGGCGTTGACCCGCACAAATGCGTCGTGTTCGAGGACAGTCACCTCGGCATCGCCGGGGCGAAGGCCGGAGGCATGGACTGGGTGCAGATCCCGCAACTCGGTTGAAAAAACAGACATCTATCCGCAGATTACACAGATTTCCACAGATTATAAGATTTTGAATAAGAATATTTAACCGCAGATAAACGCGGATTTGCGCAGATAAAAAACAGAATTTTCTTATTCTTAAAATCTGCGTATGTCTGCGGTTATCTGCGGTTAAATACTTTTGTTTTTGTTCCCGTAATCCGTGTAATCTGTGGATAAATTCTTCGTCTGCTTGTTTTCAACGGCCATGAGAGGCTGGCCTTGCGCGGGCTTTCCTTGTAGCTTGCGGGCCAGATGTCAGAATCGCTGTCAACTCCCGTCAGCTACTACGACCGCTACGCCGCCCGCGTGATGGAGGAAGCCATCTACGGCGAGGGCTGGCTGCGCTGGGCCTATGAAAATCCGCTGGGCAGGCTGACGAACCGGGCCGCGCTGCGCCGCGCGTGGTTTTCCGTCCTTTTCGGGGCGTGGATGAACACGCGGACCAGCGCCCGGCGCATTCCGGGCTTCGTCGCAAAGTTCGCGCTGGACATGGGTCAGTTCGAGACGCCCGCCGGGGGCTGGCGCTCGTTCAACGAGTTTTTCATCCGCCCGCTCCGGCCCGGCGCGCGGCCCATCGACGCGGATCCGGCCTGCGTCGCGCTTCCCGCCGACGGGCGGCACACGGCCTTCCCGGACGGCGCGGACCTATCGGCGCTCGTGGTGAAGGGCCGCCCTTTTACGTTGGCCGAACTGCTGGGCGACGCCTCACTCGCGCGGCGTTTCGAGGGCGGGGCGCTCGTGGTGTCCCGGCTCTGCCCGACGGATTACCACCGTTTCCACTTTCCGCTGGCCGGGCTTCCCGGCGCGGCGCGGCGTCTGCCGGGGCCTCTGGATTCCGTCAGCCCCGTGGCCA
>JBAZHO010000332.1:0-2786 GCA_041652375.1 Opitutales bacterium
GACGCTCTTCCGATCTGCGTGCGCTTGTCTTGGAGGGGAGCGGTCAAGGTATTTGCAGGTGCGAAACGTCCTACCTTTGCCATTTCCCATCAGGGCGCAAACGTAAAAGCGCAGCCATTTTCGGCATAATTAAGCCGTAATGGTTTGACAAGGGGCTATCGTCCGGGCATTGGTGTAAATATGAGCACTCCCCTGCATCCATCCGAAATCGAACTCGCGCTGAAGGAACTTCCAGAATGGACCTACGAGGACGATCGTCTGAACCGCGAGATGGAGTTCGGCTCCTTCAAGGAGGCAATGGCGTTCATAGTGCGCGTCGGCTTCGAGGCCGAGTCCCTGAACCATTACCCGGAAATCTTCTGCGTGTTCGACCGCGTGGCCCTGTCGCTGACATCCGTTGACGCGGAGATGAAAGTCACGCAGCGCGACGTGCTTCTGGCCCACAAGATCGAGGCGCTGATCGCGGCGGAATAGGCCGGGACCCGCCGTCACACCACGTCCAGATGCCGCCGGGCGAGGGCTTCCAGCGCGGCTAGCGCGGCGTCGGCTTCTGCGGGGTCCTTGGCTTCGGCCAGAAGGCGGATTTTCGGCTCCGTGCCGGAGTAGCGCACAAGCAGGCGGCCTTTGCGCAGCGTTTTTTGGATTTCCGCGATGCCGTCGGCCCATCCGGGCAGGCTTTCGAGGGCTTTCTTTTCGCGCACTTTAAGGTTCTTTTTGCGCTGGGTCCAGAGGGCGACGGCGCGGCGCAGTTCGGACAGCGGCTTGCCGGTCTCGAACATTATGTCGAGCACCTGCAGCGCGGCCAGCAGGCCGTCGCCGGTCGTCGATATGTCCTTGAAAATGATGTGCCCGCTCGCTTCGCCGCCGAAGTTGAAGCCCTTGGCGAGCATGCTTTCCAAGATGTAGCGGTCGCCCACGTCCACGCGTTCGACGCGTCCGCCCGCCGCTTCCACGGCTTCGTCTAAGCCGAGGTTGCTCATGACGGTGGCAACGAGGGTGTTTTTCGCCAGCCTGCCCTTGGCCAGCAGGTGCAGACCGACGAGCGCCAGCACTTCGTCGCCGTCGAGCAGCCCGCCCAGTTCGTCGCAGAGCAGGACGCGGTCCGCGTCGCCGTCGTTCGCAATGCCGAGGCGCGCGCCGCTCTTGCGCGCAAGTTCGCGCAGCACGCCGGGGTGTTCGCTGCCCACGCCGTCGTTGATGTTCGCGCCGTCCGGCTCGTCGCCTGCGGACACGAGTTCTGCGCCGTAGCCGCGCAGCACCGTGGGCGTGGTGAAGGTGGCGGCTCCGTTGGCGCAGTCCACGGCGATTTTCCAGCCTTTGAGGGCGTTGCGGGGCAGCATTTTAGCCATGCGGCGGCGGTACAGCGTCGCGGCGTCGAAGGGCTTGAGCGTCGCCGGGGCGAAGGCTGGAGGATCGGCCAGCGCGGTCCCGATCTGCGCCTCGATGGCCAGTTCCACCTCGTCGGACAGCTTGAGGGCCTCTGCGGAAAAGAGCTTTATGCCGTTGTCACCCGCCGGGTTGTGGGACGCGGTGACGGCAATGCCCATCGCGGCCTTCGCGGCGGGGATGGTAAAGGCGATGGCGGGCGTGGGGGCCACCCCGGCGTCGATGGCGAGCGCACCGCCTGCGGCAAGCCCTTCGGCCAGCGCCTGCGTCAGCGCGGGTCCGCTGCCGCGCGTGTCGCGGCCTATCAGGACGCTTCGCGGCCCTTCGCCGGGCGTTTCCGCCATATATCGGGCCAGTGCGACGCCCACGGCGCGGGCGAAGTCCGGGCACATCGTAGCGGAGCCGTAAGCCCCGCGTATGCCGTCCGTTCCGAAGTATTGGCGTTTGCTCGTCATGGCGTTTTGCAGAAGTGAAAAAATAAGATTTATCCGCAGATTACGCAGATTATTGAAAAGAAGACGTTCTGATTTTCTAATCCCTTTTTTATCCCTGCTTATCTGCGGTTAAAACTCTTCTCTTTGTTCTCTGGTAATTCGGCGGACTTTTGAAAAACGCTATATAACAAATGCCCAAAAGAAACCCCAAATAGAGGAACCGCAGATAAACGCTGATTTTCGCAGACAAAATAACATAAGTTGTTATCTATTAATAATCTGCGAGAATCTGTGTAATCTGTGGATAAACTTATTTTGGGGCTGCCTTACGCCAGTTCCTTGAAGAGCTTTTCGGCTTTTTCTAGCCATGCGGCCACTGGGCCGCCTGTCAGAAGCTGGCGGGCCTGTTTCGTGCCTTTGCGGATGTCCGTCGCCTTGCCTACTATCCATAGCGCGGCCCCGGCGTTGAGCGAAATCGTGTCGATCAGTCCCTTGGGGCCTTCTCCGCGCACCATCTGGCGCAGCGTGGCGACGTTTTCCGCCGCCGTGCGTCCGCAAAGCTCGATCGCCGGGCAGGGTTCAAGCCCCAGTTCGTCGGGCGTCCATACAACGTCCACGTCGGCCAGCTTGCCGAAGCCGCAGATGTGGTTTGCGCCCGCGCTCGAAAACTCGTCCATGCCCGTGCGTTCGTCCAGCCTGCCGTGCACGGTCAGCCCGGCGGTCAGGCCCAGTTCGCCTAGCGCCCCGGCCAGAGGACGGACCCATGCCTCGCTGAACACGCCCAGCAGTTCGTAGGCTGGCCGGGCGGGGTTGATGAGCGGGCCGAGGATGTTGAAGATCGTGCGCATGCCTTCCGCTGCCAGCGCCCTGCGCACGGGGCCGATTTCCTTGAACGCGGGATGGAATGAAGGCGCGAAGAGGAAGCAGAAGTTCAGCTCCTCCACGCAGCGGCGCAGCACGGGAAGG
>JBAZHO010000333.1:0-2756 GCA_041652375.1 Opitutales bacterium
GACGTCCATCACGGCCTGCATCTGGCTCATCATGTCTGTGGGCGAAAAAAGGCTCACCTCCGCCTCCTCCATCAGCTTGAGCAGGTTGATCTGCACGCCTCGGCCAGACACGTCGCGCCCCTGCATCCCTTGCGACGCGGCGATCTTGTCGATCTCGTCGATGTACACGATGCCGTACTGGGCCAGCTCGATGTTGCCCTGCGCCATCTTGTTGAGGTCGCGCACAAGGTCCTCCACGTCGCTGCCGACGTAACCGGTCTCGGAAAACTTCGTCGCGTCGGCCTTCACGAAGGGCACTCCGATGAGTTTGGCGATGCAGCGCATCAGATAGGTCTTGCCGCTGCCCGTTGGCCCCAGAAGGACGATGTTCTGCTTCTGGTAGTCCTTCTCAAGCAGCGTGGGGTCCTCGATGCACTGGCGCACGTGGTTGAAATGATCGCACACGGCCACGGAGAGAACCTTCTTGGCCTCGTCCTGCTTTATGACAAAGCGGTTCAGATAGTCCCGAATCTCCCTTGGCTTCAGATTGAAGGCGCGAATGCGTTCGAGAGCCTCGTCCTGTTCCCCGGAGACTTCCTCGACCGGAGCCTCTTCCTGATGAGGCTGGGCTGTCGCGCCCATCCCGCCCATCGGAATCATGTGAAGTTTCCCCTCTCTCAAGGCGTCTTCAATTCTGCGCTGAATATCCTCAAAAGGGTTCGTAGGTTCTTTTTCACTCATTGTTTGTAAAAGTATATGCCGCTTGCTTGACTAATGCGAAGGTGGCGGATAACAACATGTTTCAAGTGGTCACTGTAAGGCCTCGCAACCGTTTTTACAACTACAGGCTATGCCAGCGAATCTGACCAAACGCGATATCGTCCTTAGTATTTATTACAAGACCGGGTTTCCCCAGAAGGAGGTCCGCGACGTCGTCCAACTTACTTTGGACACGATTGCCGGTGCCCTCTCCCAAGGGCATAACGTCGAGCTTCGCAACTTCGGTGTGTTCGAAGTGCAAGTGCGCAAGTCCCGTGTTGGGCGCAATCCCAACAAGCCTGAGAAGGAAGTCACCATACCCGAAAGGGCGGTGATCAAATTCAAGTCAGGCAAGGAACTGAAGGCGCGCGTCAAGAAACTCGATCTTGGCAAGCTGGGCGAGTCCAAGGCCTAGCCTTGAATCGGCTGTAACTCGAGCCTTGCGCCACGCATCTTGGCGCTGTCATTCTGTGTGGACTTTTTGCAGATCATTGTAAGTCCGCATACGTGGCGCATGCCTGCGCGCATCGGCAAGAACATGCTTCGGAACCGGGCGCAGGCCTGTATTCCGGGTCAGGGTTGGCGCGGTGCGGAAATTCCGACATACCGACCAGAGAAAATGAAAGTTCTACTGCTGAGCAACGAGTACCCGCCCAACATGTATGGGGGCGCGGGCGTTCACGTGGAAAACCTGAGCCGCGAACTTGCGCGGCACATCCCGGTCGAAGTCCGCTGCTTCGGGGATCAGGACTCGGTCATCGGGAACCTGAAGGCGAAGGGCTTCGGTCTGGACGAAAGCGGGTTCAGTTGCCCAAAAAACCTTCAAAGCGTGTTCGGCGCGGCAAGGCGCTGCGTGGACTTCAACTCCGCCGGCATCGACGCCGACGTGGTGCATTGCCACACTTGGTACACGCATCTGGGCGGCATTCTGGCCAAACTGACATACGGCATACCGCTGGTCATAACGGTGCATTCCCTTGAACCGCTGCGCCCTTGGAAGCGCGAGCAGATCGGCGGCGGCTACGACTTTTCCACATGGGTCGAAAAGACGGCGATGGAAATGGCCGACGCCATCATTGCCGTGTCCACAGGCACGCGCAACGACATCCTGCGCTACTTCGACGTGAACCCGCGCAAGGTGCACACCATCTTCAACGGCATCAACCCCAACGAATTCCGCAAAGTCAGCACCACTGCAGCCCTCGTCAAATACGGCGTGGACGCAAGCAAGCCATACGTCCTGTTCGTGGGCCGCATCACGCGGCAGAAGGGCATCATCTATCTTGCCCGAGCGATCAAATACATGAATCCGGACTTTCAGGTCGTGCTCGTTGCCGGAGCGCCGGACACGCCGGAAATCGCGGCGGAGATGAAAGACGTGCTCGACTCCGTCAAGAAGGACCGCGACGGGGTGCACTGGATCGACGCCATCGTGAACAAGGAGGAGCTGATCGAGTTCTACTCTCACGCCTCGGTGTTCTGCTGCCCGTCCATCTACGAGCCTTTCGGCATCATCAACCTTGAGGCCATGGCTTGCGAGACGCCTGTCGTGGCCTCGAACGTGGGCGGCATTCCCGAAGTGGTCGTCCACAATCAGACGGGCTTCCTCGTGCCCGTGTCCCGCCACGCCGAGTCGCCCTTCCTGCCCGTGGACCCGGAGACCTACGCCAAGGATCTGGCCTACCAGATCAACCGCCTGATGGTGAACCCGGTCAAGCGCGAACGCTTTGGCCGCGAAGGCCGCCTGCGCGCCGTGGAGCACTTCTCGTGGTCCAGCATCGCAAGGCAGACCGTGGACCTGTACAGGACCCTGCTCAACAAGAGCGTGTAGAACGGCGCACGCGCGGCAACGCGTCTTTGCGATGCAAAGCGATTGCCAAAAGTTTCCCGAAATAGAAACCTAATCTGGCAAGGAAACGGGACAACCGACGTATGCACACGCCGCGGACGCCTCGGAGAGGCGTCCCTACCTGTCAGATTGCGCATCAACGTCTTATGGGTAGGGACGGCTCTCCGAG
>JBAZHO010000334.1:0-2747 GCA_041652375.1 Opitutales bacterium
CGGTAGAAGCGTTCGAAGATGTGCGGCAGATCCGCGGGGGGTATGCCGCAGCCGTCGTCGTCCACGGCGCAGACCGCCATGCTTGCCTTGATGCTGGTGCGCACGCGCAGATGCGTCATGCCCTTGGCGTGCCGCGCGGCGTTGTCGAGCAGGTTTTCAAGCACTTGGGTGATGCGCAGCGGGTCGAGCAGCATCGTCGGCGCGTCGGGGTCCAGCGCGACCTCCATCTCGCAGTCCGCAGGTTTGCGGTCCGCGAAATTGTCGCACACTTCGCGCACTAGGTCGTTGAGCGATATCTCTTCCGGCATCAGGGCTAGGGCCTTGCCTTCCATGCGGCTTAACGTGAGCAGGTCTTCGAGTAAGTCGTTCAGGCGCACTACGTTGCGCTGTATCTTCTTTAGGAAGCGTTCGCGCCCGGCGGCGTCCAGATCGTCGCCTTCGTCAAGCAGGGTGTCCGTAAAGCCGCGTATGACTGTGACCGGGGTGCGCAGTTCGTGCGAGACGTTGGCCACGAATTCCGTGCGCATGCGTTCGAGCGCCTTCAGCTTCGTGATATCGTGTAGCACGAACAAGGACAGGCGCTGGCGGGATTCCTCGCTGCTTATCAGCGCGCCCGTGACTTCAAACCAGAGGTGCTCTTCGCCGGTGACTATTTCCACGACCTCGCTGCCGGACATGCTGCCGTCCCACACGCCGCGCACGTAGTCCAGAAAGCCCACGCTGGGGACCAGACTTTCGACGCGTCGCCCCAGAAGGTGCTTTTCCGGGCCTATGAGCTGGCGGGCGGCGTCGTTGGCCATGCGCACATAGTGGCTCTCGTCGATTATCAGGATCACTTCCCGGATGCTGCCCAGCGTGGTCTCTATCTGGCGCAGGTAGTCGCGGTCGCGGTTGCGTCCGTGGCGGGTCTCGCCGATGAGCGTGTTCAGGGCGTCGTGCAGGCTTTCGATCTGTCTGCCCACGCCGAAGCGCGAACGCCTTTCTATGAGCATGGCCTCGCGCCGCTGGGCGCTTTCCGCAAGGGCTTTGAGCATGCTGGACACGGAGCGCAGGCGAAGCGCCAGCCCCAGCGCAACAATGCCGAATACAACTGCCGGAATCGCCCACATGAGTAAAAATAGTTCAGCCCGGAGGCCTTGCCCCGCCATTTGCGAAGGATTCGCCCGCGCCGGAGTCCGTCCTTAACAAAACAAAGCCGCGCGCGGCTGGCAATCTGCGTCTGCGCTCTCCGGTATGACGCCTATGCGTCGTTGACCCGGTACCCCACCCCGCGAACCGTTTCGATGATCGGGGACTGGTTGCCGAGTTTCTCGCGCAGGCGTCTTACGTGCGTGTCGATAGTGCGCGTCTCGGTGTCCGTATCGTAATTCCAGACGTTGATGAGAAGTATTTCGCGGGACTGCACCCTACCCTTCCGCTCCATGAGCAGGTTAAGCAGCTTGAACTCCGTGGCCGTGAGGTCCACGGCGTCGCCGTTCACCGTCACGGAGTGCCGTTCCTGATCCAGAATGACGCTTCCGACCTTGAGCACCTGTCCGTCCGGGGCTTTGCCCGTGGAGACGCGCTTGAGCAGAAGGCCCACGCGCAGAACGAGTTCCTTTACGTCGAAAGGCTTGGCTATGTAGTCGTCCGCACCGCTTTCTAGGCCCTTGATGCGGTCGTCGGACCCGCCCCGCGCCGTGAGGAACACGACGGGCGAGTTGCTCATGTTCTTGTCCGCGCGGAGCATGCGGCAGATTTTGATGCCGTCCAGTTCCGGCATCATTATGTCCAATATGAACAGATCGGGCCTGAACTCCGTGGCCTTTCCCATGATGAGGAGGGGATTGTTGATGACCTCGACCTCGTAACCCTCCTTGCGGAGACGGTAGCTGACCAGCTCCGTTACGTCGGGTTCATCATCTACGACCAGTATACGTTTGGGCGGATTCTTTGACATGGCGGCGTGCTTGGTTGAATAAGTGACAAGTATGGGCCGAAACGCAACATGGCAACATGAAATTGCGTAACATGTTCGTAACACGCTTCATGCATGACGGGCCGAGAGGGCCACCATGAGCAGGGAAATATCCGCCGGACTGACTCCGCTGATGCGCGAGGCCTGTGCCAGCGTTTCGGGCCTGTGCTTCTCCAGCTTCTGCATGCTTTCGATACGCAGGCCTTTGACTGTCTTGAAGGAAAACGAGTCTGGAATCGATATGCGCTCTATGTTGGATAGCTTCCCGACCTGTCGTATCTCGCGCTCCAGATAGCCTTTATAGCGCACGCGGTAATGTACCTCGTCGCGCAGGGACCGGGGCAGGGACATGAAATCCGGGGGCGCGAACTCTTCCCACGCCCCACCCCGCCGTATGTGTTCGGCCAGCTTTCCGTCCGGCGCGGGAAGCTGCTCGAAGCGCGCAACCCAGTTCCCGACGTCGGTTTGCTTCTCCCGGATGCGCGCCGCCCTTTGCTCCGGGATCAGGCCGTAGCGCGCGGCGTGCGCGCCGAGGCGAAGCTCCGCCGAATTATGGTTCAACAGCAGCCGATATTCCGCGCGGCTGGTAAACATGCGGTAAGGCTCGAAAGTTCCCTTTGTCACGAGGTCGTCGATCAGCACTCCTATGTACGCCTCGTGCCGCCCGATAACCCAGGGCGCTTCGCCGCGCACTTTCAGCGCCGCGTTAACGCCCGCCACAAGTCCCTGCCCGGCGGCCTCTTCGTAGCCGGATGTGCCGTTGATCTGACCCGCAAAGAACAGACCCTCC
>JBAZHO010000335.1:0-1845 GCA_041652375.1 Opitutales bacterium
GTAATTAGTCAAGCGATTTGGAGGGTTTCGGCGGCAAAAGGGGCATCTTTCATGCGAAAGCTCGTGCATGTTGCTCCGGCACGCATCCGTAATCTTTACAAATGCCGCGCGGGTCATTTAGCTGGCCCCAGCCCAGTGATGAAGCAACGGACAATTCTCAGAGAAGCAAGCCTGCACGGCAAAGGACTACATACGGGGGAAGAGTGTACGCTCAGCCTCCTACCAGCCCCGGAGAACCACGGAATCATATTCCGCCGCACCGACCTCTACGGAAAGCCGGAGCTGAGGCTGAGTCCCGAAGGGACCGGCTCGGACATGATCCGTCAGACGACCATCAGCGACGGCAACACCAGCGTGCATACGCCCGAGCACATCCTGAGCGCCCTTCTGGGCTGCGGGGTGGACAACGTGCTCGTAGAGCTGAACGGTAAGGAATGCCCGATTCTGGACGGCTCCGCCCGCCCCTACGTGCATCTGATCCAGCAGGCCGAACCGGTCGAACAGTCCGCCGAGCGCGACTACATCGTCGTGGAGGACGCGGTGTCCATCAGCGCAAAGGCCAGCAGCCTGATCGTGTTGCCCTACGACGGCTTCAAGATCACCTGCACCAGCGCGGACGACCGGGGAATCCACACCCAGCACCTCTCCATCGACATCACGCCCGAATCCTACGCATCGGAGATCGCGCCCGCGCGCACCTTCACGGTTTACGAGGACATCGAGCCTCTGCTCAAGATGGGCAAGATACAGGGCGGAAGCCTTGACTGCGCCATCGTGATCAAAGGCGACAAAATCCTGAGCAAGGAACCGCTGCGTTTCGACGACGAGTTCGTCCGCCACAAGATTCTGGACATCATCGGAGACCTCTCCCTGCTTGGCCGCCCGCTCAAAGGGCACATCGTGGCCGTGCGCCCCGGACACGCCATCAACAACAAATTCGTCCGCGCCGTCACCGACAGGATGGACGCGCTGGCCCGCCGCAGGGCGGATTCGGACAAGTCCGTCGAAGTCCCCGCCCCGGCCCCCATCGCCAGACGAGTGCGCACTGTCGCGGCGTCCGAGACCACGCTGGGCATCCGGCGCATTCTCGACATTCTGCCGCACGCCTACCCCTTCGTCATGATCGACCGCGTGGTGGACTTCTCCAAGGAAGACGAGTTGCGGGCCATCAAGAACGTCACGATCAACGAACCGTTCTTCGTCGGCCACTACCCCGGCAACCCGGTCATGCCGGGCGTCCTGCAGCTCGAAGCAATGGCGCAGGCCTCGGGGATTATCATGCTCCGCCGCATGACCGCCGAAGCCAAAGTGGCCTACTTCATGAGCGCGGACAACGTGAAGTTCCGCAAAGCCGTGGTCCCCGGCGACCAGCTTGAAATCCACGTCACGATAACAAAAAGCAAAGGCCGCATCGCCACGTCGCACGGCGAATGCCTCGTGGACGGAAAAGTCGTGTCCAGCGCGGATCTGATGTTCACAATCATGGATGCCGCAGAAACGCAGTAAGCCCGCCCCTCTCCCCATATCACCGTCATCCGCCCCGTGAACCCCAACATCCACCCCACAGCAATCATAGAGGAAGGCGCCCTGATCGCCCCCGACGTCAGCATCGGCGCCTACGCCTTCATCGGACCGCAAGCGCGCATCGGCTCCGGCACGGTCATAATGCACCACGCCACCGTCGAAGGGAACACGCTCATGGGCGGCGGCAACACCGTCTTCCCCTACGCCATGATCGGCGGCAAGTCGCAGGACCTCAAGTTCAAGGGCGGCCAGCCCGGCTTGATCGTGGGCGAGGGCAACTGCTTCCGCGAATACGTGTCCGTCCACACCGCCACCGAGGGC
>JBAZHO010000335.1:1855-2715 GCA_041652375.1 Opitutales bacterium
CCAAGGTCGGCTCCCACAACAATTTTCTGGCCTATTCCCATATCGCCCACGACTGCGTGATCGGCGACTACGTGGTGGCGTCCAACTACTGCGGCATCTCCGGCCACGTCCACATCGGCGATCACGTGATACTGGGCGGAATCTCCGGCATACACCAGTTCTGCCGCATCGGGGACTACGCCATGATCGGCGGAATGGCCAAGATCGTGCAGGACGTGCCGCCGTACATGATCGTGGACGGCAACCCTGCGGAGACGCGCACGATCAACAAGATCGGCCTCGAACGGAACGGCTTCGACGCCGAAAGCATATCCCTTATCCGCAGCATGTTCAAACTGCTCTACAAGAACGGACTGAACAGGGAACAGGCCATCGGGGAGCTGGAAAAGATGGCCGAAAACGGCAATCCTCTCGTGACCCGGATGCTGACATTTGTCAGGACGACCGATCGCGGCATCTGCTGAGGCCCCGCCTTCGTCCAGACCGTGCCGACGTTTTGCGCCAGCTTCCGTCAGGGCGACAAGATCGAAGGCTCCATCACCGTGATTTCCGAATAGCACGCCCCCACTGTTCGGTTGACGAAGACCCGCCTGTTCATGGACAATCCGGGCGCACCCGCCCGATGGACATACTCAGACGAACAGGACCCGGCCCCCAACGCCTGCCGCGCATACGCACAAAGCCCCCTGCGGACGGCATATCGCGCCGCCGCGAGGTGCTGCGCAGGCTTCTGGGCGACCGCGTCGCGCTGGCCAGCCTTGCCGTCATCGCGGCGCTTCTGCTGCTGTTCATCATCGGACCCCTCGTCTGGACCTGTTCCCCCACCGCCGCAGACTTGGCCTACGGGGCACGCCCGCCGA
>JBAZHO010000336.1:0-2685 GCA_041652375.1 Opitutales bacterium
CGGACGGCTGTGTGTCGGGAGGATGTTTTCGTCCTCCTGAGTCAGATTTTAACCGGAACCGGGAATGCACATTTTCCCCGCGCCCGTGTCACAATGCCTTGTGATTCACGCATCAGCACGCCCGGTTAGAGCGGTAATTCGCATTACCCGGCGCGGAAAAGGAGTTTATAGATTGCGTAATTTCATGCAAAGTTAACTCTTTTCAGAATTCAGACAGCGGGACCGATGTTTTATCTTTAGTCCCCGACGCAAGACAGTATTGGATTAAACCATGAGCATCGCTCACGCAGTTCGCTACCATCAATACGGGAAGCCCCAGGACGTTCTCCGCTTCGAGGAAATCGAAGTCGCGGAGCCCGGTCAGGGACAGGTGCAGATTCGTCTGCTGGCCGCATCTATCAACCCCTCGGATTTCGGCATGATCGCAGGCACGTACGGGCGTCTGTCCCAGTTGCCCGCCACCGCCGGACGCGAAGGCGTCGGCGAAATCGTGTCCGTCGGTCCCGGCGTGGACCTCGGATGGGTGAGCCGCCGCGTGCGCTTCCCCGAGGAGGGCGCATGGCAGAGTCTCGCCAACTGCCGTTCGGACGATGTGTGGTTCATCCCGGAGGATGTCCCGATCGATCTGGCCGCGATGTCTCACGTCAACCCGCCCACGGCGTGGCGACTGCTGCGCGACGCCTACCTTCAGCGCGGCGACTGGGTCATCCAGAACGCGGGCAACTCCGCCGTCGGCATGTTCGTCGTGCAGATGGCGAAGCACCTGAGCCTGAAAACGATAAGCATCGTCCGCCGCGAAGGAGCCATCGAGGCGCTAAAGGCAATGGGCGCGGACCATGTTTTTCTGGACAACGACGACTACACCAAGCAGATCGAAGAGGTGACAGGCGGCAAACGCCCCCAGCTCGCGCTGAACATGGTCGGCGGCGAGAGCGCCATCCGCCTGATGAAAAGTCTGGCCAACGGAGGCCGCATGGTGACGTTCGGCGGGGCGAGTTTCGAGCCAATCCGCTTCCCCACCCGCTTCTTCATTTTCAACGACATCGTCCTGAAAGGCTTCTGGATGGACCGCTGGTACCGCACGAACTCCCGCGAGCGCGTGAACATCATGATGTCCAAGATATACGCCATGATGCGCGACGGCATAGTCAAGGCTCCGGTCGAAGCCCGCTACCCGCTGTCGAAGTTCGATGAAGCCATCGAACGTTCGGGACAGCCGCGCTGCGGCAAAATCCTTCTCGTTCCCGACCCGGTGTGATGGACTCGCCTCTCTATCAGGACTTGCCGGACCTATCCAACGGGGTGCTGGCGGCCTGCATCGGCATATCCAAAAAGCGGGAAGAGGGCGAAAAAGCGACGAAGAACCCCGGCCAAATCAAGCCCCGGCAGCCCGAGCCAACGCCACCCCCCGCAAGCGCGCCGGACGCCCCGCCGTCTTTGGCCGCCTTCCGGTCCTTCGAGCTTGACGCCGCCGGCAAGCCGCTCGCATGCCGCATCGTCCTTCCGCCGAACCTCGCGGCGAGTGCCCCGCGCAACATGATCGTGCTGAAGCTGGAACTGCTCTGCGAAGGCCGCAGAGCCGCACCGGAACGCCTTTTCAAGGGATGTGCCTACCGCGTGGACGCGAAGACGCTCAAGGCCCTTCTGATGGTCGAGAACTGGACTCACGACAAGCTGGCGGGTCTGCTTCAGGTGAAACGCGCGCAACTCGCGGACCTGATCGAGGTCCTCGGCGGCGAACCCTGTTTCGAATGGGCGGGCAAGCCGGACAGGCCCCTTGAATGGGCGGACGGCTCGCTCAAGGGCGTCGGCGAACACCTTGCAGACCCGACCCCCGCCCCCTTGAAGGATGACGCGGGTCCGGCGCAGGGCGGCATCAACGTCCGGCGCAGTTCAGGCGTGACGCCGCCGCCGCCCCAGTCCGTCCTCGACATGCATCCCATGCCCCCGCCCCGGAGCGCGGTCCGCCAGCGCGAGAGCGAGGAGGAATCCCGGATGCAGGTGGACGGCTCGCCGCACTTTCTGGCCATGCGCATCCCCGGCGGAGACTTCCCTCTGCGCGAGAGGGCCGCGACACTCTTCGAGCAGAACGGCTTCAGACTGGAACCCTCGAATGCCCGCTGGTGGCTGCGCGACCGTCACAAGGTGCTGAACTTTCTGGCGGAACACGGCGATGAGTTCGAGCGCGTGTACGCCCCGCTCTACTCGGCCAACTACAAGGAGCGCATGGTAGCCGTGCGTCGCGCCCGCATCACGGCAAGGGCCACGCAGGAAACGTCCGGGGACTTCGCGCTGAACATGCGCATCTCGGCGGGGAATCTGGACGAGAACGACATCCGCCGCGCCCTTGCCTCCCGTCAATACTACATCATTTCCGGCGACAGCATATGGCTGCTGCCGCCAGCCATGCTGGACCGCATGGCGAAGGCGCAGTGCGCCCTGTCAGGCCATCCGGGGCAGGCCTTCGTGCCCTCGATCAGCCGCCGCCTTAGCACGGCCCAGTTATGCGACGCCGACGCCCTGCTGGAAGGGCTGGAATGCGAGATCGAGACGCCCGGGCAGTGGAAGAGCCGCTCCCGCGCCCTGAAAGAGTTTTCCGCGCTTCAGCGCCCGCCAATCCCCGACGCTCTTGACGAGATGCTTCGCGGCTACCAGCGCGTCGGCGCGGCTTGGCTCTGGCATCTG
>JBAZHO010000337.1:0-2670 GCA_041652375.1 Opitutales bacterium
GATGAGCGGGCCGAGGATGTTGAAGATCGTGCGCATGCCTTCCGCTGCCAGCGCCCTGCGCACGGGGCCGATTTCCTTGAACGCGGGATGGAATGAAGGCGCGAAGAGGAAGCAGAAGTTCAGCTCTTCCACGCAGCGGCGCAGCACGGGAAGGGGCGGGCTTTGCGGCACGCCCAGAGCGCCGAGGAAGTCCGCCGCGCCGCTCTGCGAGGTGATGGCGCGGTTGCCGTGCTTGATGACGGTCACGCCCGCTGCAGCCACGCACATGGCAGACACGCTGGAGATGTTGTAGCTGCCGGAGCCGCTGCCGCCCGTGCCCACGATGTCGATGGCCTGCGGCGCGAGGTCGTCCAGCCCCGTGCCGCGCGCGAGGTTGCGGAACGCGGAGGCGAAGGCCGCGACTTCTTCCGCGCTCTCGCCCTTGCGGGACAGGGCCAGAAGGAAGGCGCGCTTGTCTTCGAGGGACACTTCGGCGCGGGAAAGTTCGATGGCGGCGTCGCGGGCTTCGTCGCGGGAGAGGTTTTCACGTGCGGTCAGCTTGACGGTGAGGGGCTGGAGAGTGTTCATGGTCTGGATGATATGGCGTTTCCAAATTAGAGCGATTTCCAAAAGAAAACCAAAATAGTCTATCCACAGATTTACACAGATTTCCACAGATTATTAAGAAACAAATAGTTCTGATTTTATAATCTGTGAGAATCTGTGTAATCTGTGGATAAAATTCTGGGATTCTTCGGTTTTCTTTTGGAAATAAGTATAAATTATCGCTCACGCGCGTTCACGTCGTCCGGGCGGGCGGGGATGCGCCGTTACCTGCTTTCCCATAGCACCATGACGAGCGCGCCCGCAATGACGATGATCACTCCGGCAAGAAGTTCGGGCACGGTGCCCAGTATGACGATGTAGGAAATTGCTATGCCGAGGCCAAGCCCGTCCGCAGCCAGCGAGACGGCGTTTTTGGCGAACAGGCGTCGCGTCGCGCCGGTGATGGCCAGCAGCGCGATCATGCATACGAGCGCCGGAACGTGCAGTACCTTGATGAACAGCAATATCCCGGCCAGCAGACCCACGCCCAGACATATTGCCATGATGAGGAGGTTGTTCTTGAACTTGCTCTTGTCCATATCGCGTTCGGGTTGAGGTTCAGTGTCCGCCGCGCTGGCGGACGGCTTCAAAAAGGAAAATTGCGGCGGCTGCGCTCACGTTGAGGCTGTCCGCGCTCCTGCCGCTCATGGGAATCTTCGCCCGCAGGGTGCCGGGGTCCTTCATCCAGAAATCGCTCAGGCCGTCCGCCTCGCTGCCCAGCAGCAGGGCCAGCGGAGCGCGCATGTCCACCCCCCACAGCGTGCCCGGCGCGTCCGGCGTGGCGGCCACGGGGCGGATGCCGCGCCTTTCAAAGAAGGCCTTGGCCGTGGCGTTGTCCGCGAAGGCCGTGGGCAGGGCGAAGATCGAGCCTTGGGAGGCCCGTATGGCCTGCGGGCTGTAAAGGTCCGTCACCGGGTCGGTCACGATCACGGCGTCCGCCCCGGCGGCGTCTGCGCTGCGCAGAAGCGTGCCCAGATTGCCCGGTTTCTCGACGTGCTCGATCAGGACCAGCAGCGGGACCGTGCCCAGCTTCAGCTCGTCCAGCCCGGCCTTGCGCATCTGCGCCACGGCGAGCAGGCCGTCCGGGTTCTCGCGGTTGGACGCCTTCTCGAACGCCCCCGCAGACATGCGGAAGCATTCCACGCCCGGCAACGCGGCGACGCGCTCGGCAAGCGGGCCGTATTCTTCGCCAAGCCAGAAGTCCTCGCAGATGTAGAGGCTCGTAATGGCGGCCCCGCCGCAGACGGCGCGTTCAAGCTCGCGCAAGCCCTCCACGACGTAGCAGCCCATGCGTCTGCGGTGCTTGCCCTCCTTCAGGCGGGCAAGGTCCTTCACGCGCGGATTCTGCGGGCTGCAAATTTCTGCAAACGAGGGCATCGGTTCGCCATCATGCAGAAAGCGGCTCCTTCTGTGAATTCATTTTTATCATGCGAAGCCCCGGTAACTGGGTATAGTAGGCGAAACGCCTTTCGTTGACACGGCGTTTTTGAAAAGCTAACCTTCACCTCAGCTTGGCGGCACGCATGGCCTCTGTGCGATGTCTTCGCCGCACCTCTGGAACGCAACATCAACCCCCTGATATAAAATGATCCATCCCATAGCTGCTATCGCCGGTCCCGTCTTGGTTATCGGCGGCGTCGTCCTCGCAATCGGATTACTGGTTTTAGTCTCAATCATACTTTCCTTCTTCAACGTGTGGCTGCGGGCATGGCTGTCCGGCGCTCACGTCAAGATGCTTACCCTCGTGGCCATGAAGCTGCGCCATGTGCCGTATTCCGTGCTCGTGGAAGCGCGCATCACGACGGTCAAGGCCGGCATTGACGTATCCATCGAGGAGGTCGAAACGCACTACCTCGCCGGCGGCGACGTGCTCCAGACCGTGCAGGGCCTTATCAACGCCCAGAAGGCGGGCATCAACATGGACTGGAACAAGGCCGTCAAGATCGACCTTGCGACCAAGGGCACAGAGAAGTCCATCACCGAGGCCGTTCGCACCTCGATCAATCCCAAGGTCATCGACGTGCCCAATCCGGCCTCCGGGCGCATGACCATCGACGGTGTGGCCAAGGACGGCATTCAGGTGAA
>JBAZHO010000338.1:0-2664 GCA_041652375.1 Opitutales bacterium
CATGTGCGCGTTGCCGAGGACGATCTCGCCGGACACGACGGACGGGCGCGGCATCCATGTCCATACGCTTCTGCCGCCGCCGGGCCTGCCCCTTTGCAGTAGGCCGCTCTTGCCGGATGACCAGCGGAACACGTAGTCCCGCCCCATGGAGTCCGCCCAGCGGGCGCAGAGCAGCTCGTTGAGGTCCTCGTTGTCCGTGATGGCGAGTATCTGCCCCACCCCGCTCATCTCCGGCCTGCGTTCGATGGCGTCCACCTCTCGGGCGTCGGCCTGAAAGGCAAGAAAGCCTTCCTTCTGCGCATCGGCCACGGCGGCGCGATTCACGTCCGCAATGGCGACGTGGACGCCCGCCACGTCGCGCAGGAAGGCCGCCACGTGACGGCCAAAAGTATGCGCACCGATGATCAGCCAGCCCTCCGGGTGCTTCTCCTGAAGGCGCAGAACCCGGGCCAGCGGAGCCGCGCTGAAGCCCTGAAGCACCACCGTGACGACGATCACCGAATACGTGAAAGTTTCCAGAAAGCGCGCGTTCTCCATGCGCGACTGAAGGGCCAGCGTGAACAAGGACGCCATCGACGCCGCGACCACGCCCCTAGGCGCGACCCAGCCTAGGAAGACGCGATCCCTGAAGGACAACTTGCCGCCCCATGTGCAGGCTGTGATCACGAGCGGACGCACGACCAGCAGGAACACCGCCAGCAGCCACGCGCCGTGCAAGCCGAAGTCCAGAAACTGCGCGATTTCCAGCCTCGCGGCCAGCAGTATGAAAAGGATGCCTATGAGCAGGTCCGTCAGCACGGACTTGAAATCCCGGATCGCCTTGAGCGAATGCGGCTGGTGCGCACCGATCACCAACCCGGCCAAGGTGGCGGACAGAAGGCCGGATTCCGCGATGGTGTTCTCCGCGATGCCGTAAATAAGCATGGCCGAAGCGATGGTGAACACGTTCAGCATCTCCTCCGGGATCCAGCGCAGCAGGCGATACACCAGCTCCCCACCTGCGACGCCGATGCCCGCGCCCACGAGGAAGCGCAGGCCCAGATTCGCAATGGCCTGCGAACCCGTGCCGCCGACGGCCCATTCAAAAGTCATTACGGCGATGAAAACGCCGATCGGGTCGATCAGCACGCCCTCCCAGTGCAGGATGTTGTGCAGGCTCCACTTCAGGCGGATGCGCTTGAGAATGGGCTGTATTACCGTCGGCCCGGTCACGATCACCAGACTGCCCGCGAGCATGCACAGCGGGAATGGGAAGCGGTAGAAAAGCCATATCAGGCCAGCCGTGACAAACCACGTCATGACGACGCCCAAGGTCAGCAGCTTGCCGATTGTGGAGCCCATCGCGCGGTAGCCCCGCAGGTCCAGCGTCAGGCCGCCCTCGAAAAGGATCAGCGCCACGGCCAACCCCACGATGGTCTGGAAAGTGTTGCCCAGCGAAGCGGGCTGCACCACGCCCCAGCCCTCCGGCCCCAGCATCACCCCCCCGTAGAGCAGCAGGACGATGGATGGGAAACGAAACGCGCGCGCGACGACCATCAGGAGGCCGCCGCCGGCAATTGCTGCCGTCAATGTGAGGACTTGGACTGCGACTTCGGGTTCACCCATGCAAATGGTTCGGGGCATGCCCATGATAGAGGGCATTCCCGCCCTTTGAAAGCGCGAATTGAAAAGCGGATGTTCTTGTCCGCAACACGGCAGGCGGGTATCAAATATGCGGACACTTGCGATAATCATGAAAGACGCCCGCCCCGCCCGTCCGTCCCCTACATCCCTCATGAGCCTGCCCGCCGCTCCGACAAAAATGGAACTGCATACCCGCCACGCTCTTGGCGGCTTCGCCCTGCCGCTCGCCCTTCTGGCCGCGTTGCTGCTGGCAGCCCCGACGATCTGCCGCGCACAGGATGAGGCCCAAGCGCATTCGGACGCCGCGCCGAGCATCGATGAGGAAAACGAGCTTGCGCAGGACGGACCTTACGCCGGGGGCGAGAAAATGGACGAGGCGACGACCCTGCTTTTCAAGGGAATCGCCCAGCGAAGGGACGGCGACAACGAGGGGGCGCTTGCCACGCTGAACCTGCTTCTGGAAATGCCCGACCTGCACGCCGGAACAAGGGCCGAGGCGCTGTTCTACCACGCGCTGGCCAACTACTACACTGGAAACATTGAAGGCGAGGAGGCTGATTACGACACGATTCTGGCGCTTCCGAACGCTCCTGCGGAATGGGTTGCCGCCGCGCATATAAACCGCGGTGTCAACAAAGAAAACTGCAGCGACAAAGACGGCGCCTTGGCCGACTATAGTCTTGCGATAGAAACCCCCGACGTGCCCGTTTACCGGCTTTGCGCGGCGCTATACCAGCGGGCATGCCTGAAGGGCGAAATGGGCGACAGCGCCGGGGAGATAGCCGATTACAGCGCGGTGATCGACATGCCGGGCGCCCCGGCGGTGCAGAAGGCGTGGTCCCTGTTAAACAGGGCAATTGGAAGAGGACAACAAGGCGACAGCTCCGGGGAAATGACGGATTACGATACGCTGATTGCGATGCCCGACGCGCCTGACGAAGCGAGGGGCGAGGCATTCCGGAACCGGGGTATAATGAAGGCTGAGAAAGGCGACATACTTGGCGCTCTGGCGGACTACACGGCTGCTATTGAACTGTCCAG
>JBAZHO010000339.1:0-1570 GCA_041652375.1 Opitutales bacterium
TATTCGCTTCTGGTCCATCCTCTTGCGCGGATGGTAGAGCGAATGCTGGTCCATCAGCAGCGATGAATCCACCTTGGTGTATATCTGCGTGGTGGCGATGTCGGCATGGCCCAGCATCTCCTGAATCACGCGCAGGTCCGCTCCGCCTGCCAGAAGGTGCGTTGCGAAGGAATGCCGCAGAATGTGCGGCTTGATGCGCCGCGCGTCCAGCCCGGCCTTTGTCGCGTAGGTCTTGATAAGATGCCAGACCGTCTTGCGGGAAATTGCGCGGCCCCGCGTGCTCAGAAACATGGCGCTGCCGGTGCTGGCGCGGGTGAAACCGGGACGGGCCGTCGAGATGTATTTTTCCAGCGCCTTGCACGCCGGGCGGCCCATCGGCACGATGCGGTCCTTGCCGCCCTTGCCTGAGGATACGCGCAGCACGCCCTCGCGGGTGTCCACGTCCTGCAGGAGCAGCGCGCAGATTTCGCTCACGCGCAAGCCGCTCGAATACGCAAGCTCCATGATGGCGCGGTCGCGCATGCCCTGCGGCGTCCCGGCTTCCGGGGCCTTCATCAGGCGGTCCAGCTCGTCGATGGACATGGTGCCCGGCAGTTTCCTGACGAGTTTGGGTCCCTTGATGCGATCGGAAAAATTGTCCTTCAGGATGCCCTCTTTTTCCATGAAGCGGACAAGACTGCGCACGGCTGTAACCTTGCGCGCCGCACTGGCGTTGCTGTATTCAAGCCGGGAAAGCTCCGCCTGCCATTCCTCGAAATAAACCTGCGTAACGCCCGACAAGTCCGTCAAGCCGTGCTTTTCCACGACATAAGACGCGAACTGCCTGATGTCGTTCTCGTAGCCAAGAACGGTGTTTCTGGAACGTCCCTTCTCCAACTCCACCCATGACAAGAAGGAATCGATTGTATCTGAAATATGGATCGGCAACTCCATTTGCTAATGACGCATCATATCTGAAAGCACCACAAGGGAAATCGCAAATACATTCCCTCATCGAAGAGATCAAATCGGAATGATTCCCGATTCACACCAAAGTGTTACAAGATAATAATGCTTCAAGTCAAAGACAATATCGCCCTGAGCTTAGTCTATTGTTCTCTTGAATCGACTGCCCAAGCCGCCCCGATTCATATCGTCCGTATAAAATCACGTTAGGATGCGTCCGCGCGTCATATGTCCGTGACCAACGGCTCCACGCGCATCGGCGACTAACAGGCACACGGACTGCGAACGCCGCGCAAAATCGACTCCCCGCGCTGAAGATGGTCCGCGCTACTGGGCGTTTTCCTGCGGCGTTACCCCGTGATCCGGCTCGAAGAAACCGTGCAACTGACGAATGCGCGTCGGGTGACGCATCTTGCGCAGGGCCTTGGCTTCGATCTGGCGGATTCGTTCGCGGGTGACGTTGAACTGCCTCCCCACCTCTTCGAGCGTGCGGCTGTAACCGTCCACAAGCCCGAAGCGCAGGGACAGAACCTTGCGCTCGCGGTCGGTGAGGCTGTCGAGCACGTCCATGATCTTCTCCCGCAACAGGCTGTATGCGGTCATGTCGTAGGGGTTCTCCGCCCCT
>JBAZHO010000339.1:1580-2655 GCA_041652375.1 Opitutales bacterium
TGTCGCCCACGGGCCTTTGCAGGGAGATGGGCTGCTGGGCCATCTTCATGATCTGCTGCACCCTTTCCACGGGCATCTGCATCTCCTCCGCGACCTCGTCGGGCGTCGGCTCGTGACCGAGGTCCTGAAGAAGCTGCTTCTGCACCTGCATGACCTTGTTCAAGGTCTCGATCATGTGCACGGGGATGCGGATCGTGCGGGCCTGATCCGCGATCGAGCGCGTGATCGCCTGCCTGATCCACCACGTGGCGTAGGTTGAAAATTTGTAGCCTCGGCGGTACTCGAACTTTTCGACCGCCTTCATCAGGCCCATGTTGCCCTCCTGAATCAAGTCGAGGAAGGACAGGCCGCGGTTGGTGTATTTCTTGGCTATGGAAATGACCAGACGCAGGTTGGCCTCCACCATGTCCGTCTTGGCGCGGTGCGCCTGACGCATGCCGCGACGCGCCTCGCGCACCATCTCCAGAAACTCCTCGGGAGGCATGCGCAACTGCTGGTGAATCTGCTCCATGCGCGTTTTCACCTGCTCCAGATCCATCGGGCGGCGGCGGCGCACGCGCGAGGCCTTGTCCGCGATGGTCACGGATTCCACCAGTTCGCTGATTTCGCGCACGATCGTGTCCAGCGTGTCCAGATACTCTTCGAAGACCTTGAGCTTGAAGCAGAACTTCTTGAACAGGGGGCGCAGTTTGGACTCGTTGCGCTTGAAGCGCTTGACGGCGCGGTCCTCGTCGGGGCTGGCCTTTTCGGCCTTGATGGATTCGAGCCACGCCTTGTCCATGCGGCTCTGAATGCCTTCCACGTCCTGAATGACCTTGGGCAGATTCTTGAAGAACGCCTCGCGGCTCTCGATCTTCTTGTCCAGAACAACGCGGTCGAAACGCTCCTCGCGGTTGTTCAGCTTTCTGGCCAGATCAAGCTGGAACGCGCAGGTGAAGCCGGTCGAAAACAGAACGTCCATCGCGCGGCTCTCCGCCGTCTCGATACGCTTGGAAATTTCCACCTCCTGCTCGCGCGACAGAAGCGGAACCTGCCCCATCTGCTTGAGGTACATGCGCACCGGATCGTCGAGGAT
>JBAZHO010000340.1:0-2648 GCA_041652375.1 Opitutales bacterium
CCTTGCGGATGTGCTGCTCGCGGGTGGAAAGGACCATCACGCGGCAGTCGTTGCCGCGCGCGTCGAGCGCCTTGCCGACGAAGCGTCCGGGACTCTGGCGGATGTTGCTGCGGTGCTTGTCGTCGAAACGCACGCCGAACACGCCTAGTCCCGGCCCGCCGAAGCAGGGGGCCAGCGCGAGGTGCTGTGCCTCGGCAACGAACATGTCAGCGCCTTCGCGGCCCCATTCGGTCGGGGGCTTCAGCCCACCCGCCGCCAAAAGCATGGGATCGACAACTGCGATGAGCTGCGCCTTCAGGTCGGCGGCGATATCCGCCACGGCGTCCACATCTTCGACAAGACCGAGGCAGTTGACCTGCGGCATCACAATGCCTGCAAGGCTCGCGCCAAGGGCCACGGCGCGTTCGCGCAGCGCGGCTGCGTCGGTTCTGCCCGTCTTCGGGTCCAGCGGGAAACGCTCGACCTTCATCGTCGTGCCCGCTGCCAAAGTTTCCACGACTTCCACGTCGCCGGGGAAGACGGCCTCCGGCAGCAGCACGACGTCCGTCCCGGTCTTGGAAATGCGGTGCGCGGCGGTCATGGCCTCGAACAGCGCGGTGGCGCGGTCGTAAAGGCTGGCGTTCACGGCCTCGAAGCCGCTCAGGGCGCTCATCAGGCACTGGTAGGCCCAGAGGGCGAAAAGCGTCCCCTGCCCTCTCTCCGGCTGGTAAGGGGTGTATGCCGTGAGCAGGCCGCGTATGCCGCACACGTAGTCCACGATTCCGTGCGTCGTGTAGTCCGGCAGGCCGTCGCCGATGAAGGACAGCGCGTCGCGGTTGCGGGCGGCCATTGCGCGAATATCGGCATCGACGCCTTCAAGCGGCAGCGACGCGGGCAGCGGCAACGGCGCGGCGAACAGAAACTCCGGCGCGATGTGCCCGTAAAGGCCGTCCAGTCCCGATTGTCCGACGCGGCGCAGCATGGCGTCAATTTCGGTCTGCGGGGCAGCAATATAGTATGGCGCGTTTTCGCGTTCGTCGTTCGTCACCTGCTTGCTCATGTCTGAAAAATGGGGGCAATGATTGCACTCCATCCACAGCCCTGCAACAAAGACCTTTTCACATTCACCCGGCCATGCACAGGAAAGAGCGCGCAAGCATCGTGAGGTCGGAGCTGGATCGCTTCTACCCGGCCCCGTCAATCCCCCTCGACCACAGGAACGCTTACACCTTGCTCGTGTCCGTGGTCCTCAGCGCACAGTGTACGGACGTCCGCGTGAACATGGTCACGCCGGAGTTGTTCGCCCTAGCCGACAATCCGGCGGACATGGCCGCGCAGAGCGTGGCGCGGATACGCGAGATCGTGCGGCCCTGCGGTCTTTCCGAGCGCAAGGCGGCGGCGATTCAGGGCCTTTCGCGGATCATCGCGGATAAATACGCGGGGCTGGTTCCCCCGGACATGGCCGCGCTGGAAGAGCTTCCGGGCGTGGGCCACAAGACGGCGAGCGTCGTCATGGCGCAGGCCTTCGGCCAGCCCGCATTCCCCGTGGACACGCATATACACCGGCTCGCGCACCGCTGGAAGCTGTCAACGGGCAAGAGCGTGGTGCGGACCGAGAGCGACCTGAAGGTGCTTTTCCCGATGGATGAATGGAGCAAGCTGCACCTTCAGATGATTCACTACGGGCGCAACTTCTGCACCGCGAGGGGCTGCAATGGCCACTCCTGCCCCATCTGCAGCATCCTCAACGGCGGACAATCCGTATAATTGTTCCTAAATCGCTTTCTTTTTTCTTACAAAATCCCCCGCTTTGTCATTCAATCTCATTCGATCTGTCGTCATCAGGCCTCGGCAGATGTTTTCACCCCAATATTTCAATCGGCTGATAATCCTGTAACCCATGCACCCCCTAGACTTAACACTCTTTGTCGTAGCCGTCGTCAGCGTGATCGCCTTCGGCATATGGAAGGGCCGCAAAGGCCGTTCCGAAAGCATCAGCAACGACGCAAGCGAATACTTTCTCGCTGGTCGTGGGCTTACTTGGTGGCTGATCGGCTTCTCGCTGATCGCCGCAAACATTTCCACCGAGCAGTTCGTCGGCATGTCCGGCAACGCCGCCGACTGGCTGGGCATGGCCATCGCCTCCTATGAATGGATGGCGGCCATCACGCTGGTCGTCGTGGGCTTCGCTTTCCTTCCGCGCTTTCTGAAGTGCGGCATTTACACGATCCCGGAGTTTCTCGAATACCGTTTCGACATCGTTTCGCGCACGTTCATGGCCGTCGTCTCGCTGGTCATTCTGGTCGTCGTGCCGACCGTCACGGTCATATTCTCCGGCGCGAAGGTCGTCACGGTCTTTTTCGCCACTGAAACGCTCTTCGGTCTGCCGCTTGGCGACATCACCGTGGGTTGCTGGATTATCGGCCTTTGCGGCGCGGTTTACGTGTTCATCGGCGGCCTCAAATCCTGCGCATGGACGGACCTCATCTGGGGCGCGGCGCTGATCGTGGGCGGCGGCATAATTTCCTATCTCGGCCTGAAGCATCTGGGCAACATGGATGCGCTGGAGCTGATCAAGACGAAGGTAGCAACGTCCGGCGCGACGTTGGACCAGATTCAGAACGCGGGCGCTCTTGAGCGTCTTCGTCTGCTCAACATGGGTCCGGCAA
>JBAZHO010000341.1:0-2602 GCA_041652375.1 Opitutales bacterium
GGAAGCCCAAATCGACACATACTCGAAGTAAACCACTTCTGAGGATGTTTGCGCCGCGAGCGTCTGAATTACTTCGAGGCTTATGTCCTCATCGACCGGCTGAAGCCCTTCGGGCTGAAATTTGCGCAGGTAGTCCTGATGCAGCGTGGTCGGGCAAGACAAGCCAATGACAGCGTCTGGAGACAGAACTGACGCGAGCGAGGCATGGAAAACCGGCCTGAACGCGGCAGGAATGTGCTCGTAAACGTCCAGCATCATGCAGGCGTCATACTTGCCTGCCCTGCCCTGCTGCCAAGAGGCTTCCGTAAGGTCGCCGCTCTCGAACTGTAGTTTATCCGACCCCGGGAACATCATGCGGGCAACGGAAATCAGTGTCGGGCTTAGATCAAGCCCCTGCACCTGCGCTTCTGGCACGGCGCGCGAAAACTCGAACGAACTCCAACCTATCCCGCAGCCCAGATCGAGGACGGACTTGCGAAAATGCCCCTGCAGCAAACTGCACGCGAAAATAATCGCCTTCTCCATGCGCGCATTGCCCGACAGCATGTCGCGGGCGAGCTTGATCGCAAATTGATCATAAAACTGTTTGGGATCAGTGTCGTTACTCATGATGGTTCCCTTCTACCCGCACTATTTCAATCAAAGCTCCTGCGCGCAAGAAAGATACCGTCTGCAATTCAACGCAGAGGCTGAACGGAGTCGGCAAGTAGGCGCAAATTAACGTTGAATGTTGTTGCCCGCTCTCTTGGGATGATGCTGTTCTTTGACGCGAGCATGCGCGAATATACAAAATGGCCTTCATTTTGGTGAATTTCGGAGCTGCGTGCTGACAAGGAAACTACAAAACCCAGTAAAATTACAATTTTCACAAAATGAGCAAAGCTCTCCACCCCCGAATCCAACGCCTCCTGACCGAACAGGAAGCCCTCATCGCCCGCCGCAACCGCCCGGACTTCAAGGCTTGGGACAACGGCATCTACCAGCGTTACGAGGACTGCATCGTCACCGCCGCGCACGTGCCCGTGGCATGGCGCTTCGACATGAACCCGGCCACAAACCCGCTGGGCCTTGAACGGCTCGGCATCAACGTGGCCTTCAACGCGGGCGCGATCTACATGGACGGCAGGTTCCTCCTCGTCATCCGCACCGAGGGCAACGACCGCAAGAGCTTCTTCGCCGTGGCCGAAAGCCCCACGGGCATCGACCAGTTCCGCTACTGGGACGAACCTTGCGACATCCCGGAAGTGGACGATCCGGCGACCAACGTCTATGACATGCGCCTGACCAAGCACGAGGACGGCTGGATCTACGGCATCTTCTGCGTGGAGCGCAAGGACCCGGCGGCCAAGGACGGCGACATGTCCAGCGCCGTGGCACAGTGCGGCATCGTGCGCACCAAGGACCTCAAGAAGTGGGAACGCCTGCCCGACTTCAAGAGCCCGTCGGCCCAGCAGCGCAACGTCGTGCTGCACCCGGAATTCGTCAACGGCAAATACGCTTTCTACACCCGCCCGCAGGACAGCTTCATCGAGGCGGGCAAGGGCGGCGGCATCGGCTGGGCCTTCTCGGACAGCATGAACCCCGCCGTCGTCGAGGGCGAAAGCGCCTTCGAGCCGCGCCAGTATCACACCATCAAGGAGATGAAGAACGGGCAGGGACCGGCCCCGATCAAGACCAGTGAGGGCTGGCTGCACCTGGCCCACGGCGTGCGCGGCTGCGCTTCGGGGCTGCGCTACGTGCTCTACATGTTCATGACCTCGCTTGAGGACCCGTCCAAGGTGACGCACACGCCCGGCGGCTACTTCATCGCCCCGGAGGGCGACGAGCGCATCGGCGACGTGTCCAACGTGGTGTTTTCCAACGGCTGGGCGGCGAAGGAAGACGGCAGCGTCTATATTTTCTACGCCTCATCCGACACGCGCATGCACGTGGCGACTTCGACAATCGAGAAGCTCGTGGACTACTGCAAGAACACGCCCAGCGACCCGCTCAAGAGCAGCGCCTGCGTAAAGCAGCGCGTGGAGCTGATCCGCAAAAACAAGGCGTATCTGGCTTCGTAAAACACAGACGGCATACGCGCCCCGAGGCTGACAAGCCGGGCGAATAATCAATCACGATAGCAAGGCCCGCTTCGGTTTGTCCGAAGCGGGCCTTGCACGTTTTTATGATTTACCGCAACCCGCAGCGAAACCGTAGAGAGCGATTCAAAAAAGTGTCCCGGGATAATCTAAACGCTTTAAGCCAGATTGGTCCTGCCGGCTCCCGCAAACACAGACTTGCCACGAGGGGCCGCAAACGTTGCCATGAAACATCACGCTCATGGCACCTTCATCAAAAGAGTTTCTCTACGGTCTGAACCCTTGCTTCGAGGCGTTGCGCGCCGGGCGCAGGCAGTTCTTCGACGCTTTCATCAGCGAGTCCACCAAGGACAGCAGCCGCCTGAAAAAGCTGGTCGATCTGCTCGCTAAAAACGGCGTGCCGGTGAACTACACGGACAAGGGCCGCCTGACGCAGCTTTGCGGCAGCCACGAGCATCAGGGCGCGGTCATCCGCACGGGCCTGTATCCTTACGTGCGTTGGGACACGCTGTTAGAGGAGCCGC
>JBAZHO010000342.1:0-2590 GCA_041652375.1 Opitutales bacterium
TTGCCGAATCCGTCCGGGCCAGTCATTTCGACGGATACAGACGCGCCCTGCGGAACCGTCATCGAACTTCCTTCGCGTCGCCGGATCAGGGATGCGATATGGACGGTCTGTCCCGGCGCGTGGATCTTGCCGTCCAGAAACAGGGCCGCCGTCCACGCTTCGTCCGTCTTGGAAACGGCGGAATCCGGCTTGAAATAGGCAACGGCCTGCTGCTGATCCTTGATCAGGAAGGCGAGGACCTCGCACCTTGTCATGTCGCTCAGCCCGTTCAGTTCCGTCTGCGCGAACATGGCCACGCCGTCGTCAGAAGTCTTTTTGTCCGTCCTGAACCAGACGGCTGAACCGTCGTCCCTGTTGCGCACCCATAATGCCAGCGCCGCACCGGAGACGGGCTTGCCCGTGATGGCGTTGCAGGCAAATGCCAGAACCTGCTTCCTGCTGATCTTGAGGGTCAGGATGCTGTCCGTGACCAGCAGCATGTCGTTGCTCTTGAGGTTGCCGGAAACGGCTGATACCAGATACGCGCCGGGCAGGAGCAAGTCGTCCAGCCGCACGGGTTGGCTGACGTTGTAGTAGGGGCGGGTGGGACGGGTGTTGAATGTCAGGCGTCGCACCGGCTCCATCCCGTCCGGCGCGGCGAGCTTGCCGATCCAGTCTTTTAAATTTCCGCGCATGCCGGTGGCGGAGAGCTTGTCCAGATCCAGAGGATAGATGGATATGTCAACCTGATCGCAGTTGCGCCAGTCCAGTTGCATCTGCGGCTGGGATCCCGGACGGAAAGAGTTTGCGATTTCGAGCGACACCGAGGCCTTGCGTATGCGTTCGGAAGCGGCGAGCGCCTGTTTGACCAGTTCCTGATCTATGCTCGTGCGGGAGAACTCAACATACAGGGCGAGCGCTTTCTCGTAGTCCGCGCCGGTCTGGATTTCACCGTTGTCCATCACGGTGCTGTATCCGTCGCGTTCCGCCCATCTGGCGTAGCGGAAGAGCATCTCCGCCTTCATGTCCACGGATTCGAGCTTGTCCGCCTGCGCGAACTCCGCCCCGGCTCTGGCTCTTTGGAAAGCGTCCGGGTCGTCCGCGAGTCTCCACGCCGTCAGGAAATGCACCAGCGCCTTGTTGGCATCGCTTTTGGCAAGGGATAGCGCGTTTTCCAGCATCTGCGGCGGCACGAGTTCCTCGTTCCTTGCCACGGAGAAAGCGGCCAGTTCGCTGATTATGGCCATGTAGGCGACGCGGGCCTTCTCGGTGTCGTGGCTGGCCGACAGCATGGAGGCTATCTGCCCGTAGTAATTCAGCCCGACGGAAGGCGGCTGCGCGCTGTCTGCCAACGCCTTGCCTGCGGCCTCGCGCAGCGCCTGCGCTTCGGGCGGCAGGTCCGTCACTTGGGCGTTGACGCCAAGCGGGGTCGTCGCAAGGGCGCAAAGAAGAAAAATGATAAGCCTTACGGGCCGCATTGTTCCGGTAGGGGGCTGCAAATTACGAGGCACTTTGGCGGTTCAGGAATGACGCGCCTCTGCACGGGGGCATCGTGCAGGGATATGGGACTATGAGCGAAGGGCGTGTCATGTGCAATGTTTCTCGCGCCCGGCGAAACCGATGCCGACGATGAACTTTAAAGAAGCTGATATAATGTTAAACAGCGGAACTTGACGCTTTGATCCAACGAGTTTTCTTGCGAACATTCATGGGGACCGCATCGTCGTCTGGGTGTACTTGGCGCGACTGATAATTTTTCTGGCGGCCTTCGTGCAGGCCCCCATCTTGTGCGACGCTCTGGTTCTGGTATGGCCGACGCCAAACCCCGCCTTCGCGCAAGGGCAGGGGATAGAGTCGTTCATTCAGCCGACGGCCAGCGGCGAACCTTTGAGCGGAGCTTTCGGGGCGGTGCGCAACAACGGGACGCGATTTCACGAGGGCATGGACCTGATGCCCGTCATGAAGCGCACCCGCAAGGGCGAGCCGACGGATCCTGTCTATGCGGCGATGGGCGGCGTGGTCGCGCACGTGTCCACGGTTCCGGGACGCTCCAGTTACGGTCGTTACGTGGTGCTCGTCCACGATGTGGACCGCGTGCAGATATACACGCTCTACGCGCATCTTGCCTCGGTTGCCGACGGCATAACGCAGGGCGCGCGCGTGGACGCGGGCACGGTGCTGGGCGTGATGGGCCGCAGCGCCGCCGGTTATACCATCCCGAAGGACAGGGCGCATGTGCATTTCGAAGTCGGGCTTCGCATGGGAGACGACTTCGAAGGCTGGTATGCGCGGCAGAAGTTCGACACGCCCAATTACCACGGCAATTACAACGGGATGAACCTGACGGGCTTCGACCCGCTGGCGTTTTTCGAGGACTACCGCGCGGGCAAGGTGAGCGACGTGGGCGCATATATCCTGAGCCTTCCTTCCGCCTACGTTCTGCGCGTGACCACATCGCAGGTTCCGTCCTTTGTCCGCCTGAACCCGGGGCTGCTTTCCGCACCCGTGCCGGAGGAGGGGCTTGCCGGATGGGACATCACTTTCACGTGGTTCGGCCTGCCGAAGAAATGGACGCCCTTGCTGCAGGCCGACCTCGCGCCCGCCGATCACG
>JBAZHO010000343.1:0-2574 GCA_041652375.1 Opitutales bacterium
TGCAATTAAGCACCATCGTCGGATACTCGCTGAAGGGATCGATGAAAGCGGAGTCGGGATCCGGCATGGCGAGCATGTCGGAGGCTTCGATGCTCTTCCATCCGCGGATGGAGGAGCCGTCAAAGCCCAAGCCTTCTTCGAAAATTTCTTCCTTGAGCTCGTGAAGCGGAATTGTGAAATGCTGCCAGGTGCCGTGCAGGTCGGTGAACCTGATGTCGATGGACTTCACGTTCTTTTCCGCTGCCAGCTTCAATACTTCGGACGGTGTCATGGGTTTCGGGTTGGGTTCGATTTTCTTTTGGCCTTGCAGGCCGATCACATAATGAGGTTTCTTGGCGGGAGCAGTTTGTCAATCCACAAAAAATCTCCCGGGTAGGTTAGAAAGCAGAGCTGATGCCAACGATGTCAAAACATACAAGGGTGAGCAAAAATGCGCCGTTTTCCGAAGTGTCAGCCATGCGTTTCTTTGATGGACTCTTCCCGGCGGTCATTTTTTGTTCATCGCTCGTATTCGCCTGGCACCTAGGAGGCTCGTTGATAGCGCCCAAGGCTGTCGAGATCAATGCCATATTGATGAGCGTGTTCAGCGTCGGTTTCGGCTTGTGGTGGTACTATCAGCCGGAGTCGCACAGGTTCCATCCAATATCGCTGATATTTGTCCCGTGGCTCCTGTGGCTGTTGCTGGATCGTTTCTGCTTCAGCCCTGAACCGCTTCTGGCAGGCGTGCGCCTCTGCGCGTGGACGCAGGGCGCGGTCCTGTTTGCGATGCTCATCCATCTGGGTGGCCATTCAAGACGGCTGCTGTTGCGCATTCTGGTGGCGGCGGTGGCCGGTTCCGCAGTGGCGGTCGTTTTCGCCGCCAGTCAGGCCAGCATGAGGCAGGGATGGATTCCCGGCGGCTTCGCCCAGCCCGAATGGGTGAAAGGAAAGGCCAGCGGGCCATTCCTCCTGCCTGCTGACTTGGCCTCCATGCTCCTGCTGCTGCTGCCCCTTTGCGCGAGCGTGGCCGCCATGCGCTCGTTCGCCGGCGGCGTGCGCATCGTGGCGTTCGTAATTTCGATCATGTTCGCGGCTACGCTGGTGATGACGTTGGATACGCATTCCTTATGGATCGCCGGGGCGCTGCTGCTCCTGCTGCCCCTGCTGGTGGCCGGATATAACCGACGCAGGCTTCTCACGCTGGCGGCGGAAGCGCTCTGCCTGCTGCTTCTGGCGGGCCTGCTGGGCTTGTCCCGCGACGTCGTCCGCGACCGCTATGCGGAACGCGCCTCCGTCGTGGACCCCGTCGCATGGACCCACGCGCAAGGGCAGGCATGGCAGGTTTTCAAGGCCAACCCCTTGAAGGGCGGCGGTTACGGCGCAAGCGCGCTGCCCGCCACCGGGGAGCTGTCCTTCAACGCCAACCCCGTCCAGACGGATGCCCGCGGGCAGTATCTGCAGGAACTGTCCGCCCACGGCATGGCGGCAATCCTCCTGTTCGCCCCCTTCGCGTGCTGCTTGATCATAGGCTGGCGCAAGTGGAGCCAACTGTCCTTCTACAAATTTTCAAGGAACGAGGCGTTCCGCAACCGTCCGCACAACATCAACAACGACGGTCCGGGCAACCGCCCGGGCGCGAACGACCCCCGCCTGTACAATCATTCCGCCCCCACGACCAAGGTGTTGCTGGGCGGCGTGATGGCGGGCCTGACCACGTTCGGCGCCGCGATGATATTTGCCTCCCCCTTTGAGAACGCGGCGCTCGTGTGCCTGTTCATGCTGATGGCGGCGGCGGGCGTTGTTCTTGTCCAGCCAGACTTCAAGGATATCGGGGGCCGCTATGCGGGCATTGCCGGTCTGTCCGCAGCCCTGCTGCTTGTGGCTCTCTTGGAGCCTGCGGCCATACTATGGTCCAGAGCGCAACTGTATGTGTACGACGCCCAGACGACGCTCGCGGCGGAGCAGGACCCCAACGCCCCGGTGCGCAGCCTTTTGCGCACGCGGTATTCCGCCCTGAACGCGATTGAACTGTCTCTGGAACTGGTGCCGGACAACCCGGTGGCAATCGCCATGAGCGCGCGAATCTGCAACGAACTATCGCTGCTTCTGCCGCAAGATTCCGAACTGCTCCGCACGAAAGCCAAGGCGCGCATTGCCAAAGCCATCGAAATGCAACCCCGCAACTGGTATTACCAAGCCATCCGCGCGGAAGGCCTGCGCACCGCCGGGTCCGCCGCCGCAGAGGTGGAAGCCGGATACCGGAAGGCAACGGATCTGGAACCCGGCTCCGCAATGGCATGGACCATGTATGCGGACTATCTGAGCACCTTGGAGAACAGACGCGATGACGCCACGAAAGCCCTCGACCGAGCACTGGCGCTGATCCCCGGCTTCACCCCCGCGCTGCGGGTAAAGTCCCGGCTGGACATAGGTCTGGTGCGTTAAGGATATTGCAAAAGTCTGCCAATCTGAAGTCGCGTGACGAACGCATGCCTCGCGGACGCCTCGGAGAGGCGTCCCTACCCCCAAGAAGCGTCCGCCACCCTAAGACGTTGATGCGCAATCTGTTGGTAGGGACGCCTCTCCGAGGCGTCC
>JBAZHO010000344.1:0-2512 GCA_041652375.1 Opitutales bacterium
ACATATTCGTCCGAATGGTGGTGGAGCAAAATCTGGCACTGCCTCAAAACCGCGCCCGAAGTCTTCGCCGCCGCTTATAGCTGGGTGGAACTGGCGGACTGGATTCCGTCCGTGCTGGCCGGAGTCAAAAGCCCCGTCGAAATCCGGCGCGGAGCCTGCGCCGCCGGGCACAAGGCCTTCTACGCCGACGAATGGGGCGGACTGCCGGACAAGGAATTTCTGGCCATGCTGGACCCCCGGCTGGCCGCGCTGCGCGACCGCCTCTACGACAAGGCATACGACGCCTCTCACGCTGCGGGCGCTCTCTGCCCGGAATGGGCGGACAGGCTAGGCCTGAGCGCGGGCATCCCGATAGCCATCGGCCAGTTTGACGTGCACTACGGCGCGATCGGCTCGGGCGTCGCGGAAGGCGTGCTGGTCAAAGTCATAGGCACGTCCACCTGCGACTGCACCGTGGCCGAAGCGGGCAGGCAGGTCGGGGACATACCGGGCATCTGCGGCATCGTAAACGGCTCCATACTGCCCGGCTTCCTCGGCATTGAGGCTGGGCAAAGCGCCGTGGGGGACATCTTCCGCTGGTGGGTGGAAGTGGTCCTCAAACAGGACGACGGCCACCACGCCCGCATGATCGCGCAAGTGCAGGGACAGAAGCCCGGCGCAAACGGCCTGCTCGCGCTGGACTGGAACAACGGCAACCGCACCATTCTCGTGGACCAGTTGCTGACAGGACTGCTCGTCGGCCAGACCCTGCGCACGACGCAGGCGGAAATCTACCGCGCCCTCGTCGAGGCGACGGCCTTCGGCGCGAGGATGATCGTGGAACGGCTCGGCGAGCACAAAGTGCCCGTGGACCGCATCGTATGCTGCGGCGGAATCGCGGAAAAGAACCCCTTTCTGATGCAGATATACGCCGACGTCACCGGGCGGGAAATGCAGGTCGCGCGCTCCGGGCAGGCATGTGCGCTGGGCGCGGCAATCGCGGCCTCGGTGCTGGCGGGCGGGCATTCCAGCTTCGCCGCCGCGCAGGCGGTCATGACCGGGGTGAAGGACAAGGTTTACAAGCCCATTCCGGCCAACCACGAAGTCTATAACCGCCTTTTCGCCCTTTACCGCCAGCTTCACGACGCGTTCGGCGGGGTGAAGACAGAGTCACTTGGAAACGTCATGAAAGAACTCCTTCACATCCGACAGGAACAACAGTACTCCAACCCGATTTCCATCAATTCACAGAAAAGGACAGGCCCGCTGAAGAACACTGATTGATTCTAATTTTAGACAAGCGGCCTTGGCCCTTGTTGATCGATTCGGAACCAATAGCATATCATTTTGCGGCCTAGCTTGAACGATGAGCATTTTTCAAACTGATCTCGAAGTGTGGTTTGTAACGGGCAGCCAGCACCTGTACGGAGATGAGACGCTCCGTCTGGTGGACGCACACTCCGCAGAGATTGCGCGCGCGCTGGACGCCGCCGCGCAGATCAACGCCAAGGTCGTGTTCAAGCCCGTCCTGACAGGCTCAGACGCCATCCTGAACCTTTGCCTTGAGGCGAACGCCTCGCCCTCGTGCATCGGCCTAGTCTGCTGGATGCACACGTTCTCCCCTGCCAAGATGTGGATTGCGGGCCTGTCCGCGCTCAGGAAGCCCATCTGTCACCTGCACACGCAGTTCAACCGGGACATTCCGTGGGCCGAGATTGACATGGACTTCATGAACCTGAACCAGTCCGCCCACGGCGACCGCGAGTTCGGCTTCATCGGAACCCGCATGCGCGTGAACCGCAAAGTCGTGGTCGGCCACTGGCAGGACCCGGAAGTGTGCGAACGCATCGGCGCGTGGGCGCGGGCTGCATCCGCATGGCACGAGTTCCAGCACCTGAAGCTCGTCCGCTTCGGTGACAACATGCGACAGGTGGCCGTGACCGACGGAGACAAGGTCGAGGCGCAGATTCGCTTCGGAATGTCCGTCAACACGCACGGCATCGGCGATCTTGTGAAGGTCATCGACCAAGTGAGCGACGCGGCTGCCGACGCCCTCTGCGCGGAATACGACGACGCCTACGCGATGCAGGCGCAATTGCGCAAAGGCGGCGCGCGGCGCGAGAGCCTGCTGACTGCGGCCCGGATCGAGATCGGCCTGCGCGGTTTCCTCGAACAGGGCGGCTTCCACGCGTTCACGGACACTTTTGAAGACCTGCACGGACTGGCGCAACTGCCCGGCCTGCCTGTGCAACGCCTCATGGCCGACGGCTACGGCTTCGGCGCGGAGGGCGACTGGAAGCAGTCCGCGCTGGTCCGCGCGTTCAAGGTAATGGCGCAGGGCATGGACAAGGGAACCTCGTTCATGGAGGACTACACCTACCACCTTGCGCCCGGCAAAATGCTGGATCTTGGGGCGCACATGCTGGAAATCTGCCCCTCCATCGCCTCCGGCACGCCCAGTTGCGAGATTCACCCCCTCGGCATCGGCGGCAAGGCCGACCCGGTGCGCCTCGTGTTCGACGCCTCGCCCGGC
>JBAZHO010000345.1:0-2530 GCA_041652375.1 Opitutales bacterium
GAAACGGGCTGTGCAAATACGCGCCGGGTTGCTACCAGTTGCCGATGTCGTCGTCGCTCGGCTGCCCGTCCGGCCCCAGCGACCACGCGTCGAAGCCGGTCTTGTTGTGCGTGCCGGGGTAGGCATACTGATATGCGTGGCCCCAGGGGTCCTCCGGGATGGCGTCCGCATACGGACCCTTCCAACGCTCGGCCCTGTCGCCCGCGGGCGGAGCGATCAAAGCGTTCAAACCGTCCGCCGTTGAAGGGTAGGACCCCATGTCCATGCGGTACTGCATCATGTTCGGCCCCAGACTGTGCTTTACGAACATCTGGGCCGCGTTGGCCTGATTCTTGCCGAAAATGTCTCCGAAACCCAAGCCCATGACGCCCACGAGCACGAGCATGAGAGAAATCACAAGAAGGATTTCCATCAAAGTGAAAGCCGAGTTGCGCCTTTTAAGAGACCGCCGTCCGATGGTGAATTTGTGATGCATAACACGTGTTTAACACCTGTCAGAGTGGCATGTTGCACGGCTGACGGCAACAGCGCAGGAACTGTATTAAAATGACATTTTATCTTTTCACATACATTACGAATCGGTTACTCTGCAAGAGGTAGCAGCCAGCACTTGCAGCAGTCCCGGCATTGTCTGCCCGTTCACTTACCTCCGAGTCCCATAACATCTCATTACAAGGCGGAACGCCCTGCACAAGGGGCGACGCGCCCTTGACCTAAGATGCTCACGCATCTTACAGGGGCGTTCGCCCCAACGCATGCTACGCATCGCTACCCCAAGGCGGAGATGGTAGAGCAGTTGCAAAAAGTTTCCCGAAATAGAAATCCAATCTGTCGATTAATCGTGCCGCCTGACGCATGCCCGCGCCCCGGACGCCTCGGAGAGGCGTCCCTACCAACAGATTGCGCATCAACGTCTTAGGGGTAGGGACGGCTCTCCGAGCCGTCCGGGGAGGCATGCGTTCATCCTGAGGCTTCAAATTGGCCGACTTTTGGCAACCGCTATATGATGCATGCGCAACCCACTCCCGTCTTGGGATAGGCATGAAATGCCGTAAGGGCGTCAGCCCTTGCCCGATGCGGAGCATCGGAAGGTGCAGGGCGCGAACGCCCTGCCTAGTAGCCGCCTATGGGTTTTTCCATTAAGGGCATCATCACACCGTGGCGGAAAAGAGTGACGCGCCCATTGCTGGCGGAAACCACTATTGCGATGCAGTCTGCGGCGCGGGAAATCGCGGCTGCGGCGGAATGCCGCGCGCCGAAGCCCCCCGGCATATCCTGATAGAACTGACTCGGCGCATGGATAAGACTCCCGGCGGACTCCACCACGCCATCGCCCCGGATGACGAAACAACCATCGATCACGGAATACTCCTTGATCGTCTCATCCATGAACGGATTGAGCACATTGCGATCCTCCTCGCGGTAACCATAGAAAGGATTGAGGACCAACGGCTTGATCATGGAGTTCACATTGCGCGAATCCCCAAGGACGAAAAGACAACCCACCGGCTTGCCCTCGCGCCCCTCGGCTGCCAACTCCGCAGCGATACCCAGCACGCGCTCCACGACCTCGATCTTCACGCTCGAAGGCAGCAAATCCTCCCTCGTTATGACCGACTGGAATTCGCGCTCCACGTCGATGATCACAATCGTGTCAAGCTGGTTGGTCCCCGGAATGCCCCCCACGCAGCACAGCCGGTCGCTGTAATTGAACAAACCCCGCGTAAGCCCGATGAGAACCGCGCTACGCAGTTGGGCCAGACGCTGCCGCGAGTATGAACGCACCTCGATGACGGTCTCGTTCTTACTGGGCGCGGTCTGCGGCTTGTCCGAGGTGGAACGCGTGATGCGCACCGTGCGGAAGCGCGGCATATCCGCCATGATGGCGGCGGGATTGGTGAAAGTGTCGCCGAACAGCAGGATGGCCGAGCTGTGGCTGGCGCGCGCGATACGCTCGGCCTCGCGCAAAAGAACGCGATTGAAACGATCCTGCTTCTTTTCGGGCTTTGCGATCAGACCCGCGAAACCCATGAAGACGCGCTCGCGCAAAGTCTGGCTGTCGGGCGAATCGACGATGTAGTTCACCAACGCCTGTTCGCGGAAAAGCCGGGCCAAGGAAGCCAGAACGTTCAAATAGTTCGGCTCGCCCTCTGCGGCCAGAAGCAGGAACAGCAGCCGCACCTCCTTGTATTCGCGGGCGTCCTCCTCGATCAAACCATCCGGGCAGCGACCCACGGCGAAGATGTAAGGCCGGTCCATCTTAACCCGCACGTGAGGCATCGCCACCCCGTTGCCGAGGTAGGTGGTCATCGTGTTTTCCCGGTGGATCAGCTCTCCGAGCAAGACATCGCAGTCAAGCCCCTGCTTTGACCCCTTCAAGGCGGCGCGAAGCAACTCGCCCAAGGCCCCCGAGAGGTCCTTGCTCGTGATGTTGACTATCCGGGATTTGGTGAGGTAACGGTCCAGCCTCATCTTCAGGCTAACGTAAAAGAAAAGTGCTGTCGGGTCAACGGGCCAAGTCAGGCTAGGC
>JBAZHO010000346.1:0-2530 GCA_041652375.1 Opitutales bacterium
GCGATGGACAGCGTCTTGCCGATGCCCATTGGCTCGAATTCGTAATCGCCGTCCACGACAGCGCCCGGCCCGTCGCCCTGACGCGGAAAGATGCCGCTCCGACCGCCGATCTCAAAGGTTTTGCCGAAAAGTATGCCGGGGAAAAGCTCGAAGTTGAAGCCCACCTTGCCCACCCATTCCGGCGGCAGCGGCTTGTCGAGGTCCACGATTATGCGGAACGCGGCCCCTTCGGGACGCACCTTGACAACGTAACTCAAGTCCAAGTCGGGATAGTCAACGGGGTTCTTGCCGACCCGGTTCTTGCGCTCGTCGGGGTAGCTCATGCGGACGCTGATTTCCCGCGCGTCGCGGTCCACCACACGCGGACCGGGAAAAGGCGTGGGCTGCCACTGGCCGGGCGTAGGCTCAAGGCGAAGGTCGCCGTTCGTGGCCACGCGCAAACCGTTCTGTATCACGCCCACACCGCCCTGATGCCCTTCCGGGTAATAGTCGTGCGCGAGCATCACGTTCAGGCCCGGCATTTCCAGATATTCCAGATCGTTGATCTGAAGGGCCGGAACGGCATCCGCGCCGGAAGTTGAAGCACCAAGACTGGCAGTGAACATGAGGGCGGGTATAAGGAGTAAGGATTTGTTCATGAAAATGTTATTCTGTTTCGCCGCCTGCGGGCAGCATCGGTTTGAGACGGTCGATCAGTTCCATGCATGCGCGGCTGTTGTGATAAGGGCACTTCCAGAAGCTGATCTTCGGCCCGCCGTCGGGCTGCCCATCGCGCGACACCAGATGGAACCAGCCGCCCAGCTTGTGGTCCACTAGCCGCTTGCCGATGAAGTCCCATGAGCGTTTCGAGTCCGCGAAGAAGGCGGGATCACCGGAAATCTGATACGCGTTCATGAAGCCCACCACGGACTCCGCCTGCGGCCACCATTCCTTGTTGAAGTTGGTGACGCCGCTGGGAACGGCTTCGCCGAACACGCCGCCGTCGGCGTCCACGCCCTGCGCATTGGTCACGACGGCGATCTTTACGGCCACATCCTTTGCGCGGGCGATCAGGGCCTCGTCGCCCAGCGTCTCGGCGGCCTCCACCAGAAGCCATGAAAATTCGATGTCGTGGCCGAATGAAATCTCGTCAGAGCGCGGCGTCCAGTCCTCGTCTAGGAACAGGTGCAGGTGCATGGTCGAGGGGTCCAGAATCTTGTCCAGCATGATGAGGGTCAGCTCGCGCAAGTTGTCCCGAAGCCCTTCGTCCGGCCACACGCGGTAAAGAGTCGTGTACGCTTCGAGTATATGCAGGTGCACGTTCTGGGACTTCTGCCCCAGCGAGCCCATCGGGCTGACGAACCTGCCTCTGGCCGTCATCTTCTCCCAGTTGGGTGAAAACTCTTCGAAGTAGCCGAGCTTGTCGTGATCGTGGCAATGCTCCTCCACGGTCCGGTAAAGCTCCTTGGCCATGTTCAGCGCGGCCTGCTCGCCCGTGGCCCGGTAGTATTCGCTCAGGCCGTAGATGCCGAAGGACTGCACGTAAACCAGCTTGCGCGCGTCCATCGGCCTGCCATCGGCGCTGGTCATCCAGTAAAGGCCGCCATGCTTGCGGTCCAGAAAATTGCTCGTCAGGTCCTTGTACGCCCAGCGCGCCATCTCCAGATATTGCGGGTCCTGATAGCGACGGTAGGCGGCGGAAAAAGTCCAAAGTATGCGCGATGTCAGCAATGCGCCGCGCGGCGCGTCCTTCCTGACCGTGAGGTCGTCTTCCACCGTGCCGTAAAAACCGCCCCGTTCGAGGTCTCTGGAATACTTCAGCCAGAAGGGCAGGATGTTGCCACGCAGCTCCTGTTCGGCGGAGGCGGACAAGGCCGCTGCTTCTGCCGGGGTGACGGCCTGAACCGGTTCCGCTGCCGGAGCGGTATCGGCGTTCGCTTCCACACAGATGCCCGCGAGGGCCACGACAAGCAAGAGGGGTTTGTACATGATATTCTGGCTTTCAGGACTGGCGAATCTCCGGGTCGGAGCGGGGATCGACGGAGGTGGTTAGTCAAACACTACGACAATGTTAACCATCGGGCAAAAGCAAGGCAAGGAAACTCAGGCCCGCCGCGTCGGCTTTGGAGCATTTACCTAGGCTTTACGAGCTTTGGGGGCGCTCATGCGATCTGCCTCCTATAAACGCCGGGGCTGAGGTGATACTCCCTTCTGAAAGCCTTGCAAAGATGGTTCGCGTCGGCAAATCCGGTCTCCCCGGCTATGACTTTCAGCGGCCTGTCCGTATCCCGCAGCAGCAGCCGGACCTGATTCAGGCGCACCGATTGCACGAACGCCGCCGGGGACAGCCCCGTGGCGTCGCGGAAACGGTGGCTGAAATGACTGCGGGAAAGTCCCCCGCGCCGGGCAAGTTCGCCGACGCCGAACGATGATGACAGGTTTTCCAGCGTGAAGCGCCGCGCCTCGTCCAGCATGGACTCCCGCAGGCCGCGCGGATGCGCCAGATCGTGCAGATGCCGCTCCAGAGCGATCATCCATTCGAACAGGGCCG
>JBAZHO010000347.1:0-2527 GCA_041652375.1 Opitutales bacterium
CTAGAGCGGTTGCCAAAAGTTTCCCAAAATAGAAACCTAATCTGGCAAGAAAACGGGACAACCGACGTATGCACACGTCGCGGACGCCTCGGAGAGGCGTCCCTACCTGTAAGAATGCTACCAACAGATTGCGCATCAACGTCTTAGGGGTAGGGACGGCTCTCCGAGCCGTCCGCGGAGCGTGCCTCTGGTTACGCCTAGCTGGTTCATCAGCTTGAACTCTCGCCAGATTGCCGCGCCGTCCAGTTCGCCCTTTAGCAGACGCGCGTAGCGGTCCATGATGCGCATGGTTTCCTCCGGCGTTTCTTCGAGGAACTCCACGCGGAAACGCCTTGCGCCCAGCCCTAGCAGTTGCTGCGCGTAGTCCGCCCCCGTCTGCGCACGGGCGTTGAACAGCGTGTTGCGGCAACCCGCGTCCGCCCGCAGGTAATGCTGCGCGCCAGTGCGGTCGCGCAGATGGACGCGGTGCTTGTCGCAGGGTCTTCCGCAGTCGCGGTAGTCGTGTCCTTGCGACAGGAAGGCGCAGAAAACGCAGTGCTCCATATGGAACATCGGCATATGCTGGTGCAGCGTGACCTCGAACCAGTCCGCCGGGGCGGTCTTCAGCAGCGCGGCTAGCTGCTCCACGTTCAGGTCGCTCGACGCGGTGACGCTCTCCAAGCCCTTGTCGCAAATGAAAAATTCCGCCGCGAGCTGATTGGCCACGTTCAGGGAATAGTCCCCCCGCAAACGCTGCCCGGCGAAAGCCCGCAGGTGCTCGGCGTTGCGCACGAGGTAGCCGTCCGGCTGCGCGGCGGCAATTATGCGCAGAATCCAGTCCTCTCCCTCCTTGAAGATCCTCGGCGGCGCGGCCCAGAGCAGCGGCCCTGCCCCGCCGTTCGCTTCGCGGTATTCGCGCACGCGGCGCATGGCCCCGGCATAGGCTTTGTGATCCTCGAACTCCGCGTAGATGTCCCCCGCCGCCAGCGGCAGCACGGCGTCTAGCTGCGCCATGTCGCGCACCAAGGGCACGAGGACGGGCGCGGAACGGAAAAGGGGCGGAGCCACGCGGCGCGACAGGCCCGTGGCCGCCGGTCCTTCGTTCAGGGTCCATCCCGGTCCTTTGCCGCGTTTGGCGATCAGTTCGTCCACCACGGCGCGGCGCATGCGGTTAAGCTCGCCCACGGGCAGGATGAGTCCGTCGGGCAGCTCGCTGACTAGCTCCGCCATGTTGAAGGGACTGTCGCCGAGGCGGGAGAACTGCGCCGCAAGCCGCGCCTCGTCCAGCGGCTTGTCCCTCGCCGCGTCGAGCGGCATTGCGGACTGCGCCACGGCCTCGTTGCCGAGTTCGTCCCTCGCGGCAAGGCGCATCGGCTGCCCCGGCGCACCGGACACGCGCATTGAGAGCGGCCTTGAAAAGTGAACCTGCCCATCCGCGAACGTGGCCCGCAGCCGCTTGTCCATCGCGGGATCTGATGTCTTCCATACCGTCGCGCCTACGCGCACGCCGCTCCAGCGCACGCTGGGGAAGTGAAAATGAAGCCAAGTATCCCCGCCGTTGCGGTCCACGGTGGTCACGAAGCCCCCGGACTCCGCCTCGTCCGGCCTGCCAAGGTCGAACGCCACGCCGTCGCCCTGCGCCACGGGAAGCTCCGCATCGGCCAGCCTCACGCGGGCGGCCTTGACCTCGACCACCTTGCCGAGGCAGACGCCGCGCTTCTTCGGATACAGGGCATGGACGAGGGCGCGGTTGTCCGTGCCGCGCAGCCAGCCCGTATGCAGGCCGCGCGAAAAAGCCATTTCAAGCTCATAGGCATGCTCGTCGCGCAGCTTCTTCGCCGCGAGGTCGGCGGCTGCCGGGCTGTCCGCTTCCAGCGCGGCGTCCAGCGCCTCGCGGTAAACGCGGGTTATATTGGCCACGTATTCGGGGCTTTTCAGGCGGCCCTCGATCTTGAACGACACCACGCCAGCGCGGAGCAGCTCCGGCACAAGTTCGACGCTCGCCAGATCGCGCGGACTTAGTAGGTAACGCCGCTCGCCGAGGGACACAGTCTCGCCGTCGGCCACAAGCTCGTAAGGCAGGCGGCAGGCCTGCGCGCACTCGCCCCTGTTGGCAGAGCGCCCGCCGAGGGCCTCGCTCGTGAGACACTGGCCCGAATACGCCACGCAAAGCGCGCCGTGGACGAATGCCTCGACGGGCAGGGCCTCCGCGCCGAGGGTGTCGCGCATCTTCGCAATCTCGCCCACTGAACATTCCCGCGCCACGACGACGAGGCTCGCGCCAAGCTCCCGCGCCATGAGCACGCCCGCCCCGCTCGTAACGGTCATCTGCGTGGAGGCGTGGATCGGGAAGTCCGGCGAAATGCGCCGTATCAGGCGGCACAGACCCGCGTCCTGCACGATCGCGGCATCGACGCCCGAAGCGATGGCGCTTTTGAGAAATGCGGCGGCGTCCTCCATCTCGTCGGCGAACACGAGGGTGTTGAACGCCAGATAGCCGCGCACGCCCCTACCGTGCAGGAACGCCATCAGTTCCGGCAGATCGGCC
>JBAZHO010000348.1:0-2515 GCA_041652375.1 Opitutales bacterium
TTTTCAAGCCAGCTCTGAGCCGGGGAGAGCTTCAGTGCATCGGTGCGACAACGCTGGCCGAATACCGCAAATACATCGAGAAGGACAGTGCGCTTGAACGCCGCTTCCAGAGCGTGATCATCGAAGCGCCCTCGGAGGAGGATTCCGTCCAGCTTCTCCTCACGCTGGGCGCGCAGACGCTTTTCCTTGTCGCGATGCTGGGCAGCGTCCTCGAAACGCTGCTGGGAAATGGCTTCCTCCTTGGCCGCGCAGACCTGATCGATCTGCGCGCCCATCTCTTCTATCTCCGGCGGACGCCGGAGAGAGTCTATGCGCACGCGCGAGCCGGACTCGTCGAGCACGTCGATGGCCTTGTCCGGCAGGAAGCGGGACGTGATGTAACGCTCGGACAGGTACACGGCGGCCTCCAGAGCCGCAGCGGTGTAGCTGACCTTGTGATGCTCCTCGTATTTGGAAGCGATACCCTTGAGAATCTTGACGGAATCCTCCACCGAGGGCGCTTCGATGATCACGCTCTGGAAGCGGCGGTCCAACGCGCTATCCTTCTCGATATATTTGCGGTATTCGGACAGCGTCGTCGCGCCGATGCACTGAAGCTCTCCGCGGCTCAGGGCGGGCTTGAAAATGTTGGAAGCGTCCATCGCGCCCTCGGCAGCGCCCGCGCCCACGATGGTGTGCAGCTCGTCGATGAAGACGATCACGTTGCGCGCGCGGCGAATCTCGTCCATCACGGCCTTGATGCGCTCCTCGAACTGGCCGCGGTACTTCGTCCCGGCGACCATGAGGGCCAAGTCCAGCGTGATGAGGCGCTTGTCGGCGAGGATTTCCGGCACGAGGCCGTTTGCGATCTCCTGCGCGAGGCCTTCCACGATGGCCGTCTTGCCCACGCCGGCCTCGCCGATGAGGACGGGGTTGTTCTTGGTGCGGCGGCAAAGTATCTGGATGACGCGGCGAATCTCGTTCTTGCGGCCTATGACCGGGTCCATCTCGCCATTGCGGGCAAGCTCCGTAAGGTCGCGTCCGAAAGCCTTCAGCGCCGGGGTCTTCATCTCCTTGCGCTCCTCGGAAGGGCCGCCCATAGGGCTTGGCGCGCCACCGCCCATCGGGCCGGGTCCAGCGCCCTCGTCCGCCCCGCCGTCCTCGGCGAAGTTCGGGTCCAGCTCGCTGCGTATCTCGTTGCGGCAACGCTCGATGTCAACCTCAAGGCTGCGCAGCACGCGGGCCGCGACGCCCTCGCCCTCGCGCAGAAGGCCGAGCAGAATGTGCTCCGTGCCCACGTAGCTGTGATTGAGCGCCCGGGCTTCCTTGCCCGCAAGTGCCAGAACCTTCTTCACGCGCGGCGTGTACGGGATGTTGCCCACGGGCTTGGTCTGCGGGCCGGTGCCGACCTGCTTTTCCACGGCGGCGCGAACGGTTTCCAGACTCAGGCCCATCTTCTGAAGCACGTTCACGGCGACGCCCTGCCCCAGATGAATGAGGCCAAGAAGAAGGTGCTCCGTCCCAACGTAATTATGGTGGAAACGGTCTGCCTCCTTGCGCGCCAGCGCCAGCACCTGCTGGGCACGTGGTGTAAAATTGTTCATTGGTTCCATTGACATGACTGTTTCCTCCTACTTCTCTTCGCTGTTTCCAGTGTGTGTTAGAGCAGGCACCGACGCGAACTCTTCCCTCATCATAGCGGCACGCAGAACATCCCTGCGGGACGGCCCCAGCTCCTCATCCGCTTTGCGCTGCATGTGCCCCGGCTGGCTCTCTATAATAAGCCTGTCCACCTTCTCGCGCCACATCGACGGTATCATTTCCATGTCTGCGGCAAGGCGGATCATGGAAAGCATTTCCATCGCCTCGTCCGAGCTTAAAAGATGCCCGTTCTGAAGGATTCCCCTCGCGCGCCCGATTTTGTCCAGCAGCTTCTCGCTTTTCTCCTCCAGCAGCGAGAAGCGGGCATTGTGCTCCTGTTCGATGATGGAATCCAGCACGTTATGCAGGCGGCGGATGATCGTGGACTCGTCCTCTCCGAGGGTCTGCTGGTTTGAAATCTGGAAAATGCTGCCTGTCGCGTCGCTGCCCTCGCCGAAATGCCCTCGCACGGCGATGCCGAGCTGGTTGACCATGCGGATGACCTGCTCCATGTGCCCCTTCAGGACGAGGCCCGGCAGGTGCAGCATGGCGGAGGCGCGTATGGCCGTGCCCAGATTGGTCGGGCAAGCAGTAAGGTAGCCAAGATGCGGCGAATAGGCGTAGTCGATCTCGCCCTCGATGGCGCTGTCCAGAGCGTTGACCTTCTCCCACAGGGTTTCCAGATCCATGCCCGGCTGCACGATCTGGATGCGCAGGTGGTCCTCCTCGTTTATCATCACGGAGCAACCCAGTTGCGGCAGCGCCACGACGCCCGAATTGCCGCGCGAGTTCATCAGCTCCCGGCTTATCAGGTGGCTCTCCACCAAAATCAGCCGCTCAAGCTGCGAAAGCGCGTCGAGGTGCAGCGCGGTGGCATTTTCAAGCATCTTCACCC
>JBAZHO010000349.1:0-2501 GCA_041652375.1 Opitutales bacterium
ATTCTTCTCTTTTTTTCTTTGTTATTTCGGCGGACTTTGGAAAACCGTTGTCTTGCTTTCCTTGAGAAGCTCCGGCGGATACCAAGGTTCGGGCATGTAGATGGCGACGGGGGTGGATTCCGGTTGGGTAACAATATCGTTGCCAGACTGGACCGTCATATCGGAAGAGGCGGGAGTAGCGGCTCCGTCTCTGGAGTAAGTCGTGTTGCATACAGACAAGGACATCAACACGCAGGCATAGGTCAGAACACAGGCGCGCGCGGCACGACTTCCGCGATGCTGTGTGATAATTCTGTTATGAAGCATGGTGAAGGGCGTTGTGAATGTGCCCTATAATACAGTATCAACAACCATGCGTTAAGCAAGCCCGGGCGGCATATCGCAAGAGGTTGCGTCTTCCGGGACAGACGACTCCTGCCCGACAGCATCCACACTTACGGAGTCTCCGGCGGGTGCGTTCGGAGTCCCTTCCGTGCGAACCGGAGCCGGATCGGGACCATCTGCGTTGCCGGACGCAATGCATTTGATGGCATATCAAACCCTCCGCGCTTGCAGACGGGGCGGCGGAAACTCTAGTGTCCCGAGGCAATGATCAGGCGAGTATTCGTTGAGAAACGCCCCGGCTTCGATGTCGAGGCAGGGCAGATGCTTGAAGACCTGCGCGAGAGCCTTGGGCTGGACGCGCTCGCGGGCCTGCGCCTGCTCAACCGCTACGACGTGGAGGGACTGGACGAGGCCGAATACAGCAGCGCCGTAAGCCGCGTGTTCGCGGAGCCGCAGAGCGACTATATCCACGAGGAGAGCTTCGACCTCGCCCAAGGCGAGCAGGCGTTCGGCATCGAATACCTTCCCGGCCAGTTCGACCAGAGGGCGGATTCCGCCGTCCAGTGCGTGCAGATTCTGGCCCACGGCCAGCGTCCCCGCATCGCCTGCGCCCGCGTGATCGTCCTCAAAGGCCCGCTTTCCGCAGGGGACATCGCCCGCGTGAAAAAGTATCTCATCAACGCCGTGGACAGCCGCGAAGCCTCGCTCGCCAAGCCGGAGACCCTGCTCGTGCCCGTGCAGGAACCCGCGCCCGTGGCAAATATCAAAGGCTTCACCGGCATGGCCGACGACGAGCTGGAGGCCCTGCGCAAGGGCATGGGACTGGCCATGTCGCACGAGGACATCCTCTTCTGCCGGAAATATTTTGACGACGAGGAGGGCCGCGACCCCACCCTCACGGAAATCAAGGTTCTGGACACCTACTGGAGCGACCACTGCCGCCACACCACCTTCATGACCCGCATGTACGAGGTGGACATCGAGGACGGCGAGCTTGCGGACCCGATCAAGGCCGCTTGGGAACAGTACAAGGCCGTGCGCAAGGGCCTCGGACGCGGCGACAAGCCCGTGACCCTGATGGACATCGCCACCATCGGCGCGAAGGAACTCAAGAAGCGCGGCCTGCTGGACGACATCGAGGAATCCGAGGAGATCAACGCCGCGAGCATCGTCGTCGCGGTGAACGTTGACGGCGTGGATCAGGAGTGGCTCGTGATGTTCAAGAACGAGACGCACAACCACCCGACCGAAATCGAACCCTTCGGCGGCGCGGCGACCTGCCTCGGCGGCGCGATCCGCGACCCCCTATCTGGCCGTTCGTACGTGTATCAGGCAATGCGCGTCACCGGCGCGGCGGACCCCCGCAAGCCCCTTTCGGAAACCCTGCCCGGCAAGCTGCCGCAGATCAAGATCACCCGCGAGGCGGCGCGCGGCTATTCCAGCTACGGCAACCAGATCGGCCTTTCAACAGGCATGGTTCACGAGGTCTATCACCCCCGCTACGAGGCCAAGCGCATGGAAATCGGCGCGGTGGTCGGCGCAGCTCCGCGCGAAAACGTGTATCGCGGCGAGCCGCAGCCCGGCGACGTGGTGCTGCTGGTCGGCGGGCGCACGGGCCGCGACGGCATCGGCGGCGCAACCGGCTCATCCAAGGAGCACGACCAGAACGCCCTCGCCAACAGCGCGGAGGTGCAGAAGGGCGACGCCCCTGCCGAGCGCAAGCTGCAACGCCTCTTCCGCCGCCCCGAAGCGGCGAAGATGATCGTGCGCTGCAACGACTTCGGCGCGGGCGGCGTGTCCGTGGCAATAGGCGAACTCGCGCCCGGCCTGAATATCCATCTGGACCGCGTGCCCCGCAAATACGAGGGCCTCGACGGCACGGAGCTGGCCATTTCCGAATCGCAGGAGCGCATGGCCATAGTCCTGCGCAAGGGCGACGTGGACAAGTTCATGGCCTTCGTGGATGAGGAAAACCTCGAAGGCACAGCCGTGGCCGAGGTCACGGACGCCGGACGCCTCGTGATGGACTGGCGCGGCCAAACCGTCGTCGATGTCTCCCGCGCGTTTCTCGACACCGCTGGCGCGCCGCAGAGCGCGAAGGCCCGCATTACGGCCCCCGCGATGGCGGACAGCCCGCTGCTCGCCGCGCCGGACAAGGCCCCGCTGGCCGAGCGCCT